>JAFGGF010000303.1 GCA_016930735.1 Prolixibacteraceae bacterium | reverse complement strand
TATTTCAGACTCAGCAAACCCTGAAAAATTTACAGAATTATATTCCCAATTCGCTCCTGTGCTTATATTATTGATTTGATAGTCTCTTTTATATTTTTTCAGGTAAACATCGCCTCCGTATTTTATTGAAATTTTTTCAGAGAGTAAAGATGTACTTGTCAATTTAATTTGTGCCGACCGGTTCATGTCATCCAAATTGTTTTCATTAAATCCTGATTTTGTATTTTCATAGTTTATTGAGAGCCCAAAGTGAAAAACCGATTTTCCGATCTGATCTTTATAGGAGGTTATAAAAAAATAGTTTTTGTTTTTCATTCCAACAAGGTCATCAATTCCTGTATCCGGGTTTGGATAATACAATGAATTATTTTCGACTGTGAAAAATCCCATTGCTTTTAACATGCCCTCATTTCCTGTTTTTTTCCTGAAAACCAATGTTTCTGTTAAGCTTTCCGGGTTTTTATCCCAATTGAGTTTTGACTTTAAAATCCGGTTTGTAGGTTGTGTATTAACATATTGTGTGATGCCGGAAAGCGAAGAATTTTCCCAGCGTTTGATTTTTGTTAAATATACAGCCGAAGAATACAATGCGATATTGGTTTCATCTTCTTTGGGCAATGCAATGCTGTTCAGGATCAGGGCTGAAGAAAGTGCCTGTCCGAATTCGGCAGAATAACCACCGGTGCTGAAAGTTGTGCCTCTGAATAACATGGGTGAGAATTTTCCCCTGACAGGTATGCTCGGCATTTTTGCGGTGTAAGGGCTTTCAACCAACAATCCATCGATAAATGTTTTTGTTTCATAACGTTCGCCACCTCTTACCAGCAATCCTCCTTCATCGTCAGCCGTACTTGTTCCGGGAAGTGAATTTACAGCCATTATGATATCGCCGAATCCTTGCGAGTTTGTTGCCATATCAAGGGTACTTAATGTAGCAGATTTTTGCTCATCACCAGCTTCAAAGGTACCTGCATTTATTACTACTTCTTCCAATTGAGACCGGTCCTCTTTGAGTTCTGCAACAACCTTAACGGTGTCATTGCCGGGGATTATTTGTTTTTCAAACGTTTGATACCCAAGAAAACTGATAATTAAGGGTTGGTAGCCGGTTAGGTTTGTTTTAAAAGAAAAATAACCCAATGAATCTGAACTGGTCCCTTCAAATGTATTTTTCAGATAAATGTTAGCTCCGGTAACAGGTTCCCCTTTTTTTGTTTGAACCAATCCGTTTATTGTACATTGACCGGATAAGTTCGATGTACATACAAAAAGAATTAAAAACAGTGTTAGTATTTTCATGGCTTAAGAATAATTCTTAAGCAAAGATTTTACATCGAAACTTTTTGTAAAAATAAAACTTGCCGGGTGGTATGGATTTCAGGATTATTGGTACAGAAATCCTGATAAGTATTCTAAACTGATTTTAGCTCTTTTTTCAGGATATTTTTAAACCGGGTTGCACTTATGTAATGATCTTCAAGAATTTTTCCATTATAAATGAGGCTGAATACGCCAAAGCCAGACGGGGCATGTTGTGCTTCGATGTGATTTTTCAATTCTGTCACTTTTAACTCAATTCCTGATTCCTTTGCGGTCTGAACAAGGTCTTCAGTTGCTTTTTTATGGTAGGGGCATTGGTTGGCAAATATCAGGTTCCAGCCTTTGTATTTTTCAGTTTCTTTCATCCAGTCAACAAATTCCGGATTGGGTGCCTCAGGTTTTAGTTTTTTGACCAGCAGGTTATACCTTCCTCTTACTTCAATTTCAGAAAAATCAGAATTCAGGAATAATTCTTTTCCTGCCAACCAGGTTCCTTCACTTGTAATAACTACCAAACCTGATTTTCCTTGTTCTTTTGCTTCAAATTCACAAATATTCAACAACGAAGTAGCATAACCTTTACCCTGATTTTTTTTGGGATAAGTCATCATACAATGAATAAAAATATAGCTGCTGGCTTTTATCGGCCTCCATGCATATTCCGATGGAATATATTCGATAAACGCTGCAGTTTCTTCATTTTCATTTAAAGCCATTTTAAACCGAAGTCCTGATTTGTATTGCTCATTAAACCATTTTTGTTTTGCCGGAAAACCAGGATTTTTTATATTCTTCATGCAAAACATTCCATATCGGCTAATGTTATCTGGTGTAATATTTATAATTGAAGGCATTTCTGTTTTAATTGGATTCAGGAGTATAAAAATAATAAAATACAGGATTTTAAAGGCATTGATTGTTAAAAAAGAAAGGGGCAAAAAAGTAAAAAAAAGTAGACTTCCCTGCCCCTGGAATTTTGATGCCTTTATCAAAATTAATTATCCCCTAACAAATAATGCCTTTATGATGTGTGATGCCATTTTTGGATTTTCTTTTAACCTCCGTGTCGAATAGCCAAACCAGTGTTTCCCGAAAGGAACATAAACCCGCATTAAATGATTTTTTTCAACAATCGAATTCCTTAATTCCGGAGTTACGCCATACAACATCTGGAATTCGTACATATTTTCCGGAACATTGTATTTTTCTATCAGTTTGTATGATTCTTCAACCAGGTATTTATCATGTGTAGCAATTCCGGGGTACATTTTATTTTGAAACATAAATTCCACTATCTCAAGGAAATTCTGTCTCACTTTATCGTAATCCTTATAAGCTATTTTTGCAGGTTCAACATAAATGCCTTTGCAAATTCTGAAGTTTATCGGATTTTCTGCTGAGTTCAGATCTTTTAATGATTTAACATCATCCATGGTTCTTTTCAGGTACGATTGAAAAACCAGGCCAACATGTTTCGGGAAATCAGCTTTTAACTGCCTGAACAATCTGATTTCCATATCAACACATTGCGAGTCTTCCATGTCGATCCTGATAAAGTTATTTTTAGCTGATGCTTTTTCAACAATCTCCCTGATATATTCGTAACATACTTTTTCATCGATCAAAAGCCCGAACATGGTTGGTTTTAACGAAAAATTGCATTTAATTCCTTCTGATGTAAACCGTTCAATGATTTCCAAATATTTATCGCGGTTTTCTTTTGCTTCACTAAGGTCTTTTATAAATTCTCCCAAAAGGTCAATAGTTACAGCAATTTTGTTATTGTTCAGGTCTTTAGACACGCGAATACCATCTTCAATAGTTTCCCCTGCAATGTATCTTTTTGAAAAAATCCAAATCAGTTTTTTGGGCATGTAGGGCAAAATATTTGCTATCAGTTTGTTAAACATCGTTTACGCGTATTTCTCATTAGTAGTTTTTGTGTTGGGTAAAAGTAACACCTGCAAAAAGTTGTCTAAATGATGTTTATCAGTATGATTATATGATTTTGTGCAGGTTTTGTTTAAAAGTGGCTGGATTTCAATATGCTGAAAAAAATTAGGTTTTGCATTTAACTGTTATTGTGAAAAAATTATCTTTGTCTGAAATTTTAATAACTGGCATTATGAAACAAATATCATTAATTATAAGCATTGTTGCTCTTGTTGCAGTTGTTGTATTGTTTATAATTAATTATACCGGAAATGGGAAAAAGGCCCAGGATGAGGTTAAACAACCGGTTCAAAAAAGTAACAGCGGTTTAAAAATAGCTTATGTTAAAGCTGATTCGGTGATATTAAATTATGACCTTGCACAGGATTTGCACGATGAGTTTACCAGGAAGCAGGAAGCTTATACCAATGAATATGCTACAAAACGGACATCGTTTGAAAAAGATGCAGCTGCTTTTCAGGAAAAATTGAACAGAGGTGGCTTTTTAACCGAACAAAGGGCAATTCAGGAACGCGACAGGTTGGTAAACTGGGAACAGGAAATTCTTCAGCTTGATCAGGAATTGTCTGGCAAACTGGCTGATATTCAAACTACCAATAACTCACAACTACTCGACAGCCTGCTTAATTATTTAAATAAACTGAACGAAACCAGGCAATATGATTACATATTGAATGGTGGTGAGGTGCTAATCGGAGATGAAGCAAATAACATTACCGCCGAAGTATTAAAAGGCATGAATGAAAGGTATAATAAATTTAAACAAGGAAATTAGTTTATTCAAAATATTGAAAAAGAAAATCCGGGTAACTCCCGGATTTTTTATTTTTACAGGAAAATACAGGCTTTGTTTGCAGATAAATATATTCAGAAAAACAAATTAGAAAAGGCGCTTTTTTTGGAGCCTGTTTCTTCAGATACCGGAATTATAGTTGTAATTCCATGCCTGAATGAACCCGAGGTTGTTAAAACACTGGATTCACTAGAACAATGTTACCTTCCGCAATGCCAGGTTGAAGTAATTGTTCTTATCAATCATTCTGAAAAAGCGTCAGACTCAATAAAAAAGTTTAATACAGATACGTACGGAGAGATTATGGCATGGATTAAAAATTCCGGAAACAACGAAATCCGTTACCTTGTCTCTAAGCCATTGGAATTACAGGCAAAGTGGGCAGGTGCCGGCCTTGCACGTAAAAAAGGCATGGATGAAGCTGTGTTTCGTTTTAACCTGATAAATAAAGCAGATGGGATTATTGTTTCACTGGATGCCGATACGGTAGTTGATAAAAATTATTTGACAGAAATTGAAAAACATTTTCAATCGAATCCTGTTCAGGTTGGAGCAACCATAAGTTTTCAACATCAATTGGAAGGATTGAATGAAAAAAACAGGGAAGGTATTTTATTATATGAAAAGTATCTGAAATATTATAAGGAGGCTCTGTCTTTTACCGGTTATCCATTTGCTATGTATACAATTGGTTCGGCGTTTGCCGTTTTGGCCGATGCTTATGTAAAAAGGGGAGGCATGACACGCCGGAAAGCCGGTGAGGATTTTTATTTCCTTCAAAACCTGGCACAGCAAGGAAAAGTGGGTGAAATAAATTCAACAAGGGTTTTTCCATCAGCACGGCCTTCCGACAGAGTCGTTTTCGGAACAGGTGCTTCCATAAAAAAATGGCTGGCCGGAACGGAAGATTTATCGATTACTTATAATTTTCAGGCATTTGTCGATTTAAAAGAGTTTTTTCAGTTAAAAGAAAAACTTTATAAAATCACTGAGCAGGAATATTTCCTTTTACTAAAAGAATTGCCAGGTTCAGTGGCAGCATTTGTAAAAGATGATGATTTTTATAAAAAACTGGATGACCTGAACAGGAATTGTTCTTCATTAATGGTTTTCAGCCGACGTTTTTTTCAGGTTTTTAATGCATTTGTTATTCTGAAATATTTAAATTTTACACATAAAAAGTTTTATCAGAAATCAGACTTAATGTTGCAAATCCAAAAAATGGAAAATTAAATCTTTAATTTCATTATATACCGATTTGAAATAGACTGACTTGCCGGGTTTCTTTTAAAAAACAATCATAGAAATATTAGTCACAGCTATTAATCATAGTATATTAAGTTAAATAAAATTGTATACTTTTAGAGGCAAATGTGTAAGTCTTAATCAGTGTAATTGGATACGTGGAAATCAAAGAAAGAACTGTTGCCGAAATACTTTTAAATGAGCTTTTTAAGCAAGGTATAAAATATATTTTTTTAGTACCGGGAACACAAATCAGCCCGATACTCAAAATATTATTTAAAAAGAACAAAAGTAATTTACCGGAACCTGTTGTTGCGAATCATGAACTTGCAGCTGGATTAATGGCTACCGGATATGCACGTGCAAGCGGGAAGATAGGTTTTGCAGTTTCAATCGGAGGGCCAGGTGCCGCATATATGGTAGGTGCTGCTGTAACAGCAAAAGCTGATTTTGACCCGGTTTTGTTTTTAACAGGTAATGTCCCTGATACTATAGAAGGAACCGGTGAATTCCAGGATGCAGGAACTGATGGGTCTAACGATTCTGCAATCTTTAAAGAAGCTGTAGGAGAATCTATTGTATGTAAAAAGCCGGAGGATATTACGGAGTTATTCAGGTTACTTGAATTGTCCTTCAATAAAACAAAGCCTTTACATGCCCAGTGTTCATTTAACTTTCTGGAATCTAAACTATCTTTTGAAAGTATTAAACCAAAACATGTTCTGATACAAAAGGAAATACCGGAATTGATTTGTTTTAAAAATGAAAGAACTATACTTGTAATTGGTCGGAATGCAATTAATAAAACAGATCGGGAGAAATTTAAAGAATTTGTTAAACGGACAAAAACTGGAGTAATAACTGATATAAAATCAAGGGGAATTATTCCTGAAGATTACGAAGAAGCAATCGGGTTTATTGGATGTTACAGTAGCCAACGGTCCATTACTGCACTTGATTCTCAGTCTGACCTTTCAGCAAATAATATAATTACTGTTGGTGTAAATAATCATTTAATTAAAAGGCACATCAGTCATTCTGATAAAAATATATGTTCTGTAGATCCGGAAGTTTTTAATAGCTGGATGGATTCCGTTTCTATTGATGAAGAAATATCCGAAAAAAACAATCTTTGGTTAAAAAAACTTGGAAATATTCCTTTAATTGCTTGCCTTCCATCCGGTGAATCGGGCAAGTTCAGGTATTTCGACCTGATTCAGATACTTGAAAAAACGCTGCCTGAAGATACCATTTATTGCCTTGATTCTGGTCAAATCAGAATTGCCGGAAGTATATATTTAACCTGCCGGAATCCCGGAAATATAATTCAATCAGACAACATTTCGCCAATGGGTTTTGGAATTTGTGCATCAATTGGTGCACAGTTGGCATCTCCCGGAAAACGTGTTGTTGCTTTGGTTGGAGACGGATCAATGAGGATGCACGGATTTGAGATTTCAACTTCGGTTAGATATAATCTGCCGGTTATTTTTATTTTATGTGACAATCAAAGTTATTTAAGCGTTAGGGCTTCGAAGGAAGCAAAGGACTTATCGGAGATTGACTGGATTGCTTTTGGTAAATCCCTTGGCGTAAAATCATTCAGGATTGATAATAAAGATGATTTTATCCAAAAGCTTAATGCTGTACTCGAATTGAATGAACCGGTATTTTTCTGGTTAAAAATTCCTGGTCTTATAAAAGATGAATTAATGGGGAATACTAATGTTACTATAAAAAATTGGTATTCAGAATTGTAAGTTCAATTTTAATGAAAAAGAAAATATTATTCACCAGCATTGGCAGCCTTGTCGGACAGAATATTCTTGATTCATTGCAGGGTAGGAGTGAAGGATTGAATTTAATTGGTACCAACAGCATAGCCAATGCAGCTAATAATTTCAGATGTAATAAAGTTTACCTCGTAACTGAAGCAAAAAATACTGAAAAATATATAAATGAGCTTAAACAAATTATAACAGAAGAAAATCCGGATCTGATAATTCCAACCCGTGACATTGATATAGTTTTATTAGCTCAATTAAGAAAAAAGTGTCCTGAGATTTATGACCGGTTTTTAATCGGTTCTGAAAGTTTTTGCCATATTTTGGAAGATAAGGTTTTATCATACAAATTTGCGCAGAAATACGATTTACCCTTTGCCCCAACTGTTATGTGCGGAACATCCGAAGCCGAAAGCTTGGTAAATCAGATGCTTTCAAAATATGGATTTCCGTTTATTGCGAAACCTGTCAGAGGTTATGGTTCCAGAGGTATATGGATTGTTACCACGAAAAAACAATTGAATTTGATTTTGAAGGAACAGGATTATGCCATTCAACCATTTTT
>JAFGGF010000302.1 GCA_016930735.1 Prolixibacteraceae bacterium | reverse complement strand
GAACTTTTGTTTTCTTCCATAATTGTATTTAGTTAGAATTGTCGTTACACCCCGATAAATACTTTCCACCGGTATAAAAAATAAACCAGTAACCAATGAAAAGAAAGAACACCCAAAACTTTAAGTACCGTTCCGAAATCACCTGAAATACTGATCAGAAATCCAAGAAACCGATCAACAATACCGCCTGCCGGCACTATTGAGGTAACAAGGTAAATAAAAAGCGAGTTCATTCCAATGACAACAAATACAAAAGTCCATTTCCTGAACTTCCAGACATCAATTATCAAATAAAACAAAGCCATTAAAATAAAGCTAACACCGCCTGCAAGAAGGTTATAACTTGAAGTCCAGCAGTTTTTTATTACCGGGTAAAAAGGTGAAATTATCAATGCAAGGATAATCATTCCGAAACCGGTTATGGCAAGGAGAAGTGTTTTTTTGTATTCTGAAAATTTTAAATTCTGCAACAACGATCCTGCAATTGTCCCCATTAAAGTTATCCCGGTTGCCGAAATAATACATAGAATTCCGAGTGCATCGTAAATACCACCTGAAGGCACCATTCCCTTAGGGCCATATGCTAATCTTCCGGGTAAAAGCATCCGGTCTATGTATCCGTTTATACAACCTTCCGGGGTAAAAACACCTGCTCCAGCACCAGGCACGGGGACAAACAACTGTAAAACTGCAACAAAGGTCAATATTCCGAAAATAAAAAATATCCTTACTTTACTGCTTTGTGCATAAACAAAAATCAGGAATGTGAGGAAATAAGCAATTCCGATTTGACCCAACACGCTGGCATACCTTGCATTTTCAAAACCGGTCCTGAACAAACCGTTGTATAAAAATCCAAGAATGATCAATAGTATCATCCGCCTTAAAGCCTTAAAAATTAATTTCTGATTTGAAAGATTTTTGTTCTTTTTTGATTGAACAGCAAAAGGAGCAGCTACCCCTGAAATAAACATAAACAATGGGAAAATCAGATCCCAGAACCTGAATCCTTCCCAGGGAACATGCCTCATCTGGACAGCAAGAACATCCAACCACCCTGCATGTGTAACATTCGAAAGTTGTATAATCAAAGCACCCCCACCTATAAGCCAAAACATGTCAAAGCCTCGCAACACATCAAGTGAAAGTAACCTGTTGACTGGATTATTTTCTTTAATCATCCTGAGAATTAATAAATTCCCTGTAATATAAAAAATTAAGTAATTGTATTTAAAATTGTCGTAAATCTTTTAGCAAATATCTATCAAAAATCATTGAAGCTTTGTTTGATGCATTCATGAAGGACGTTGATAAATTATCAGGAATTTCCTTATTGATTAAAGTTTTAACTGCCAATATTTTTGTTTTAAAGAATCAAAACTTGAAAAACGTGGAGGAAATCCTGCAATCTGTAAAAGCTGAAAATATTAGGTTAAAAGAAAAACTCGAATTTTATGAACGTTTTTTTGATAGTTCAGGTTATTGGGAAATTTTCAGGGATAAAAATGGGAAAATACTTTATTTATCTCCAAACTTTATTAAAATACTTGGAAACAAAAAAGATATTTATCTTAAAAACAGTGAAGATTTAAGAAATTTTATTCATCCTGAAGATAGGGAAGAAGTTGCCGATAATTTTAAAAGAGTTCTAAGCGGGGAAGTAGTTGAAAAACAAATCAGCCGAATTATTAAACCGGATAATTCGGTAGCTTATGTTTCTATCGACTATAAAAATGTTTATGATGATGCTGGCAATTTTATTGGGTTCAAAACCTGTATTTCTGAAATTACCGATCAGGTTAAAGCAGAAAGAGAACTTCGGTTAAATCAGGAGTATTTACAAATGATTTTTGATACAATGACCGAAGGAGTAGCCCTTAATGAGATAATTTACAATGAAAACAATGAAATGGTGGATTATCGTATTTTGAAAGTGAATAAGGCATTTTATAATATTGCTGATTATAACGATGTTGAAGTTATTGGCAATATAGCAACTAAACTTTATGGAATGCCGGAAGAAATTATCAATAAATTCTGGTATGAGCATAAAAACAGGAAAATGCTGGTTTATACTGAAATGAAAAGCCCACTCAGTAACAGGACATATTTAATTGCCACTTCACCATTCTACAATAATATTTTTGTAACATCCTTTATTGATATCACAGAAAGGAAACGAACAGAAAATGAGTTAACTCATTATAAGGAAAACCTGGAAAAAATAATTATGGAAAGGACATCAGAATTAAAAGAAAAAAATAAAGAACTGGAGCATTTTAACAGTTTATTTGTAAACCGGGAATTCAGAATCAAAGAATTAAAAGATAAAATAGCAGAATTGGAATCAAAACTTAAATGAGCAAAAAAAAGGGGACCATATTATGATCCCCTTTCCTTACAAAGTCATTGATTTGCATTTTGCTAACCATTCATTTCAATTCGTTTTTATCAGCATTAATGAAAATGCTTTTTGCGCCATTAAGCCTTCTATCTTTCTTGCTTTTTCAGCATCCAACTCGGCGTTAATTGATTTAAAAACTGATACCAGCAGTAAAACAAATGAAAGAATTCCAAGTAATAAAAAAAGGTATTCTTTCCCTGGAACAATCTTTAAAAGTTCATCAATTTTCACCGGTTGTAAAATAGTTGAATGCATGGCAAACTGATAAACAACAATGAGTGCAACAGAAACAATAAAGGTGATGATTGCTAAATTTCGGAAGCGTCTTACCCTTTTTGCTTTTTCATTACAAATCTCACGTTGCTGGCTAACCTGATTAAATTTAATCAGGGCTTCATGTTGAGTTTTTGTCATCTTCAAAAATTTATGGTTGATAACTCTTGTCTATGTCGAAGAACGATTTTGCGTAAAATGGGTTTATAAAATTCATTCGCAGGTTTAGTTTATCCAATTTTCTTTCCAAAAAATACAGTAAGGGCAGTATTTTAATTTGAATTATCAAATAATGCGCTTACATACAACAAATTACGAACAAGGAAAGAATGAATTTTTATTGTGATAATTTAAAACAGAGACAAAAAAATGTCCCAAAAAAGGACAATAAATCCGGGAATTAAAAAATTTTTGGACGTATAAATTAGTATTATTTACTGAATATTTGTATTTATCAATGGTTTTAAAACTACCGGACCGACCAGCCCCGATTTTAAAGGATTCCATCCGAGAGTTGTAAAAACACCATTCTTATTGAGGTTTTCACGGTATTTTGCTGAGAAATTAATATTATAAAAATCCTGATACTTTTCCCCTCTTTTTTCCATTCCTATAATCCGGTTGGCCATCAGGTTTGAAATCCTGACTTCCAGTTGGTTTTCCTTTTCCAGACTTTCAGAAGGAATATCAACATAATAAACAGGCCCGGTCAAAACAGCGACTTCATTGCCATTTAAAAATACTTTTGCTGTTTCATATACTTCACCTAAATTGAGCCGAAATGCTTTAGCCGAAATTTCAGGTATTTTAAAACTACATTTATATGATGCTGTTCCCGAAAATTCTTCAAGGCCGGGAATTTCACTCCATGGTTTTAATTCTGTTAAATTCATTTTTTCGGGGAGTGCAGGCCCGCCTTTCAGGAAACTGATTTCCCAATCACCATCAATTTTTAAAGAATCACCGGTTTCTTCCCAAAAAGGAAAAACTTCCTCTTTTACAGATTTGTTATAAAACTGCAGGATAAGAGTTTCCCCCTTTTCAAGCTGAAAGTAAACAGCAGTTTTTTTATCGCTTAAATTTTTAATTACAGCTTTGCCTTTTCGCCCGTTTGCCGGATCGAACAAAACAGCATCTTTCCCAACTGTATTAAAATTTAACCACCCTTCGTATTTATCTTTGCTCCAGTTGCTGATTAAGTAACATCTGCCTTCCTTTCGACTCATAGTGGTAAACCATAATCCGTATTTGGTAAATTCTTCGCCTGATATTTGGACTTCAGCAAGTAATTCATTCAAATTGTCTCCCACCAAAAACCTTCCCTTTCCATAGCGAAATTCATTCTCATTTAATATGATCGATTTTTTCCATTCTTCATAAAACTGCTTTCTGTTTTCATAATCAAATAAACCGGGGATCGTTTCAGGGAGTTTGTTTTGAAAAATTATTGTAATTCCATTTTCGGCAAGGCTTAAAAGCTGCTCAATAACTTTGAGTGAAATATATTTACATTCTGGAATCAGAATCGTTTTATATTTATTCCCGGAAGAAATTATATTATCACCGTTTGTTTCAAGTTTTTCAATTTGTTTTTCTGAAATAAAATCAAATGAATAATCATTTTCCAGTAAAAAGTCACCGATTTTTTTAACCGGTGTCTCACGGGCATTTTCTTCAAAATGACGTAAGGATTCACGTCCTTCTTCAGCCCAGAAATCATACATAGGGAAATATACCAAAATATCATTTGCTGGTTTTGAATTTTGAAGAAACGACTGGCAACGGGCAACATATTCATTGATTGCCGAAAAATCGTCCCAAAGCGGATTGGTTGGTGCCAGATGCGTTGAAGCATAAAACATCCAGCCGGGCCATTTGGCATCTTCCGGCGAATATGGTGTGCCGTGATAAACGATATGATTTACACCATTGGCAAAATAACGGTCGATGTTCTGTTTCAGGTCGGCAAGGTTTGCTGTAAAATGTTCACCAAGCCAGGTTGCAGTTTCACTTGAAACCAGTTTTTTTCCTGTTACATGTGCTGCCGAAGAGGCAAATTTTATTCCAAGAGGATCGGTTCCTTCTGTTTCAGGAATCCCGCTGGCTGCATACAAATCAAGGATATTTCCTGGTGAATCGTGTGCCTGGTTGCGAATTGCTGCATTGTGTGATTTTGCCCATTTTGCCCATGGTTTTGTAAAACGTTCCAGTAATAAATCGGAAATGGTTTCCCGATAATCTATCCTGACACGGGCATTTATTTCTTCAGAATCATTCCCGAAAAGTGCCGGTAAATGATTTCTTAAGTCATATCCCCGTAAATTCAAAAATTCTTCAAAAAACAGGGGAGTCCAGTTTGCTTCGCCCCACGCATCATCCACTTCATAAGAATCATTAAAAAATGCCCTGATTCCTGAAATATCAAATCCTTCGGCTGCTTTATCGAAATGATTTAAAAACTTTTTAAGTGTTTTTTCAGAAAAATGATCGATTACATTTCCTTCACCTCCGGGGCCGGCACGCTCAACCATTTTACCATGCCATCCCAGAAAAACCGCATAAATCTGCCACGATCCTTCCGGAGCAACCCAATTGAGATTCCCCGCTGAATCCACTTTTTCAGTCAGGTCAATTATATTTCCCTGGCTTCCGTAAGCCATTACTACCTGAATAGGTAATTGTTTTTTAAACCGAACCTGGTCGAGGGCAAGTACCTGCAAATTATTATTTGCGCTTATAGGTTCTTTAATTTCTGAAATATCAATTCTGTGCCCAACAGCCCTGGCAATCGGTTCCTGAATAAATACTATTGGTTCTTTTAATGATTCACCTTCTTTTAATTCATATTTTTTGTGCTGCACATTTTTACATGCATTGTTTTCATCAATCCATTGCCCACCAAAAGGCCATCCTGAAGCATTTGCGAGGTCAATCCCTAATTCAAGCCTGTTTGCTTCATTTAAAGTGTAACCAAGCATTTCCATCCATTCAGTTGAAAGAAACTGAATAAACCGGTCTTCGTAACCTTTTGTACCATATATGGCAGTTACTTCCACTCCTCCAATTCCGGCTTTCTGAAGTTGTTCCATATTGTACGTAATCCCCGATGAGTCAACGGCACTTCCCATCCACCACCAACGGGTCCAGGGTTTGGTTTCCTGGGTAATTTCGGGCCATTCGGGTTGAATTGTTTTTGTGCAGGATAACAGACCGATAACAATTAAAATCAGTAATAAAATTGGAATTTTAACTCTTGTCTTCACTGTTTTATTTTATAATTTTTAAAAATACAACTTTACTTAAATTTAACTTGATTAAATTGTAAGAATTCTTTTGTATCTCATAGAACTCGCATTAATTTAAAATCATAGTGTGAATTAAAGATTTTGTCATGCTCGTTTCTATTATTATTTTTATTGCTTTTAAAATTCAGGCGTATTAAATCATGAAAAATCTATTTATTTTACTGGCAGGAATACTGCTCTCATATACAACATTTTCACAGGAAGAAACAAAGGAAAAAATTCAAAAAACATTTCATTCCATTTCGAGCCACGATCTGCTGGATTATGCGGCTGAACTAAGTTCTCAAAAATACAAAGGGCGCCTTTCGGGGTCACCTGAATACCTGAAATCGGCAGAATGGGTTGCAGGAAAATTTGAGGAATGGGGAGTAAAACCAGCCAATAAGGGTAGTTATTTTCAGTATTTTGATAATGCTTACACCGAAGTGTATTCAATCGGCAAGGTTATCTGGCACGGCAAAGACGGATCAGGAATAAATAAAGAACTTATTTTCCCTGAAGAATTTTACCCCGGGTCGAATTCTGCATCAGGAGAAATTACCGGAGAAATGGTTTATGCAGGTTTTGGTATTACCGCACCGGAATTGGATTGGGACGACTACGCCGGAGTTGACGTAAGTGGAAAAATAGCGGTGATGGAAACAGGGCTTCCTTATACAAAAAATGACCCTACCCTGGCAAAATGGACTCCCTATGCCTACCATCGTTACAAATTCAAAAATGCCAAAGAACATGGTGCTGCCGGATTGCTTTATGTGAGTAAAATTGCCAATCCGAATACTTCGTACATTGATGGATTTATTTATGCACACATCGATGTGCCGGTTGCAGAACTGATGTTTTCAGTAGCCGGGAAAAACTATTCGGAGCATAAAAAATCGCTGACAGCAGAATTTAAGCCGAGCTCATTTGAAATGGGGCAGTCGGTTACCATTTCAGCTGAAACAAAAAATTTCCCCGGCAGCAAAGCATGTAATGTGGTTGGAATGATTGAAGGTTCCGATCCGGTTTTGAAAGACGAAGTAATCTTATTGGGAGGTCATTTGGACGGGCAGGGTTATCTGGGCGAATTGTATCCGAGTGCACTGGATAATGCTTCGGGTGTGGTTGATATTATGGCTGCAGCCAAAGCCCTTGCAGAGTCGGAAGTTAGACCAAAACGGTCGGTTTTGTTTGTTTTATTCGGAGGCGAAGAGTGCGGGCTTTTTGGCAGCGAATACTATGTAAATCATCCGCTTTTCCCGGTTGAAAAAGCTGTGTGTATGGTTAACCTCGACATGGTTGGGAACGGCGCCGGTTTTATGGTAACCAACGGTATGACTTACCCTGATCTGTACAACTATTTTTCAGAAGCCAACGAGAACTGGCTACACAGGAGTATGCGAACTTCAGAGCTTAGGAAAAATTATGGAAGGCCCCGCTCCGATGAATCTCATTTTGAAAATGCCGGTTATAAAACGTTCAGTCTGTACACATCAGGTAGTATAAAACCGGTTTATTACCACCAGCCGTATGATGATATTGAGGCGCTTACACCCGAAATAATGGAAGACGCTGCAAAATTATTGTATCTTACAGTGTTGGGTATAGCAAACAATGAATGATTGTTTTGCATTTTTGGTTTGGAAATTAAAAAAAAGGAAAACCACCCTGATTTTCCCTCTTTTCATTTGTGGGCCCACCTGCCCCGGCAATTGTCGTGGTGAACCAGGGGATTATACTCGCCCTATTATCCATTTGGATTTTTCCGGATTATCTTTTAACGACTCAATAAACTTCCTGCTTTTCATCTTTTTTATATACATCTCAACATTACTGGGGGGTTGAAATATTTTCACATTCAATGCATAAAAATATCTCCCAGTCATGCACTTTTGAAGTGAATTTTTTATTTCCATAATTTTTTGCTAAATGAAGTTTCAGGCGTTCTTCAGGTTCAAGTTCTGTTGAACCAATATAATATCGGTTTAACTTCCTACTGAAAAGTATATAAGTAAATGCTAACATTTGAGTATTAACAAAAAAAGGGAAAGCCAAATTGATCTTCCCCTCTTTTCATTTGTGGGCCCACCTGGGCTTGAACCAGGGACCCCCTGATTATGAGTCAGGTGCTCTAACCGACTGAGCTATAGGCCCTCTTTAAGTTGCGAGCTTTGAGTTGTGAGTTTCGAGTATCCAACATCTAAAATCCAACATCTAAAATCCAACATCTAAAATCCAATATCAAATATCGAAAATCAAGTATCAAAATTCGGACTGCAAGTTTACAACTTTGTAAGAAATTACACAAGCAAAATTGTTAAAATCATCGCAAACTGATTGTATGAAATAATTTTACGCAAAGCTCTGATTATTATATTCTCTTAAAAATATCAAATAAAGTATTTCATGATTATCTGATTTTATAAATAACGGAAGAAAATTAAATGGAGCACCAATGAAACAGATTTAACAGAAAGTCACTTATAAAATCTTTGAAATTCAGCTACATCAGTATTATCTGAATTCCGTTAATTTTAATGAGTTATGATTTTATTCTTCTGTCTTTTATCCTATTCTGCCTTTGGTACAAAAGTTACATCAACAAT
>JAFGGF010000301.1 GCA_016930735.1 Prolixibacteraceae bacterium | reverse complement strand
CTGATTTTTTAATCCTTCATATATGTTAAACAAAACATAATACGTAAATTTATATAGAATTAGGTTTTGTTTACGTACAGTTTTTTCTCTCAACCCGGCAGGTTATGATTTTTTCTAAAAGAAATAGCTTTTATTTTAAGGAGTACTTTAATTTAAAAATATATATCACTGGATTATTATGCCTTTTAATATTACAATCATTTAATTCTGATGAAAGTCAGGTTGAAACAAAAGACTCATTAAAAAAGATCTTTGAGAAAGGACAAAAAGTAAGAAAGGAAAAGCCCGATTCAGCATTGATTTATTTTAATGAAGCTTTCCGGAATTCGGAAAAGATTCTGGAAAAAAATAATTTAAAAGGAGAGCAGGTTAAAGAGATTTCGGATATCGGGTGTAATTCTTTAAATAAAGCAGGGCTTATTTTCTATTTTAAATGCCATTACGATTCAGCAATTACATATTACCGGAAGGCTTTGGATTTTTCTGTAACATATAAAAACCGCTGGCAGCAGGCAGAGTCATTGTTTTATATTGCCGAAGTTCATCTTGAAAAAGGGAATTTTCCCGAAGCATTGAAAATTTATAATGAATCAAAGGAAATTTATAAAGAATGTAAGGATGCCCAATCAGTATTTCATTGTTACAACAGCCTTGGTATTGTCGCAAAACTACAGGGCGATTATCTGGAAGCTCTCGAAAACTATAACAAAGCTTATCATATTGCCGACAGCATAGATGATAAAATTAGCCAGGGTTATATTTATAACAATATTGGCAATGTCTTTAAAAACAGGGGTGAGTTTGCCGGAGCCATGGAAAATTATGAAAAAGCATATAAAATTTTTGAACAGGAGGGCGAACAATTATTAATGTCGGATTGCCTTAACAATATCGGAGATATCCTTAAGGAAACAGGTAGTTTCAGGAGGGCTGATGAATATTACATTAAGGCTCTTAAAATAGCAAAAGGAGAAGGAGATAATTACAGGACTGTAGGGCTGTATAAAAATCTGGCAGAAACTGCAGTTGCTGTATTACAATTCGATTCAGCTCATGTGTATTTTGAAAGGGCAATAGAATTATCTTCCAAAATTGGCGACAGGGTTAGGCTCGCTGATTGTTATAAAGATTACGGATTTTTTTATGAAAAACAGGGGGATTTTGATACGGCTAACCGGTTTTACCAAATGGCTCTGGAAATTGCTTATGAATTCAACAATCAAAAAGAAACAGCTGATATTAATGTTTATCTTGCACGGAACCATTTTAAGAGCAATCAGATAAACAATGCTATTTTATATGCTGAAAAAGGATTTAAGAAAGCTAAGGAAATCGGAGCATTAAAAGTTGAAGGTGATGCCTTGCGCATACTTTCTGATTCGTATCTAACCCTTGGGGATACTTTAACAGGTTTTAAATATTTTATTACCTTTTCTGAAGTAAAAGATTCGTTACTCAGGGCTGAACAGATTGAAACAATTGAAAAAATTGAAGCCCGGCATCAGCTTGCTGAAAAGGATAAAGAAAACCTTTTGTTACAGGCAGAATCTGAGAATCAAAAACAAAAACTGAAATTATCGAAGATTTTGACTTTTGCATTTGCACTTGGTGTAATCCTTTTATTGGTAATTGCTGTGCTTTTAATCAGGAGGATTAAAGATGCACGTACCTTGTTCAAACAAAATGAATACATTAACTGGCAGAAAGTTAATGAGCTGAACAAAGAGCTGGATTTTAAAAACAGGGAACTCACAACCAAAGTATTAAACCTGGCTCAAAAGGATGAACTGATCGGGAAAATATCTCAGCGGTTAAAAGAAATAAACGGGATGAACGGTAATGCCCAAAAAGAGATCAATGGATTGTTCTGGGAACTGAAGTCTGACCTTCAGAAAGATAATTGGGATGAGTTCGACCATCACTTTTTAAAAGTTCACCCTGATTTTTACAGAATCCTGAACCTGAGATTTCCAAACCTGACAACCAATGAGAAAAAAATCTGTGCCTTTTTAAAACTCAATTTAAAAACCAAAGATATATCCGCGATTACAGGGCAATCGGTTAAAAGCATAGAAGTAGCCCGGAGCAGGCTCAGGAGAAAAATGGAACTTTCAAAAGATGAAAACCTGAATTCTTTTATTGATAAGGTTTAATTAAAATAATTATCAGGGGCTCTGCTTTGGAGATTCCTTATATTCTCAGCTGATTTCCTCGGAAAATGTCTATTCGCAATTGGCTGATAACAAAGGGATAAAGTAAAAATGGCTGAATTCCTTGTGTCTTACCACGGGAATTGTCAACTTTTAGGACTTTCATTCATCAGTTTTTTCCCAAAACAAATACTTTCAGGCAGGTTTTTATATTGCCCGTAATTTTTTATGCGTTGGTAACCTGATTTTTCGTAAAGTGAAATTGCCTCATGATGTTTGATCCCGGTTTCAAGGGCGGTGTTTTTAAAGCCTTCTTCCAGAGCCCAGTTTTCAAGCTCTTTCAGAACTTCTTTACTTAGGCCGTTCCCACGGAATCCGGGCAAAACATACATCCTTTTTATTTCTGCCCGGTTGGTATCCAATTTACGAAAAGCTCCGCAGGCAACGGATTTCTGATTTACTTTGACAATAACGCACCTTGCATTTTTATCCAGTAAATTAAAGGAAACATAAACCTCCTGCCTTTCTTCATTTCGTTCCCACAGTTCATTATCCAACAATTCAATCAAATGAAGTAAATCAGAGTTATCTGGGGGAACCCGGTAAATTTGAAATGCCATACCTTACTGGGCTTTTATTTCATTAAAAATGGAAGTTACCAGCCGGGCTTCATTTTCATCAAACTCTGCAAGTACTTCTTCCATTGATTTTCCCTGGCTCATCAGAGTTTTGACTTTTTTTTGCCTGTCAACCATCGACTGGATATGTTTTTTTACGGCATCACGCCCGACAATATCTGAATGTCCGCTACAGAACTTTTCAGCATCAATTGTTTCGAGCATTTTTGTTAAGGTTTTGACATGTTCAAAAGAGTTCCCGTTTTTATTTGAATGGATCAGTTGCGGCATGTCACTGAAATACTGGTCTCCCACAAAAGCAATTTTTTCTTTTGGAAAATAAACAACACAATCGCCTGTTGTATGCCCGACACCAAAATAATACAGGTTAACTTCATCATGCCCCAGCCAGAGGGTCATATCATTTGTAAAAGTTACAGATGGCACATAAGGGAAAAACTCGGGTTCATCCCAGTCTGATTCCCTGCCAAAGTTCACTTTGAAAAAATCATCGCGGCAGTTTTCCTGTGCAACAAATGTTACGGTTTTTGGAAACCAGCGGTTGCCCATAATATGGTCGCCATCGCTATGGGTATTTACCAGGTATTTGATTGGCTTATCTGTAATTTTTTTAATGGCTTCTATTGATTGTTTTACAGAGCCCTCATCCATTTTTGAATCTATAAGCAAAACGCCTGTTTCGCCAACAAAAACACCACCGTTGGCACCACTTCCACCGAGTAACTGATATACATTTCCTGAAATTTTTTCAAGAGTTACCGGGGAAGTTTCCCTGTTTTGTGCAGAAAGAATAATTACAAAAAGTGAAAATACGATTGAAAGGATTGTTGTTTTCATGATATTTGATAATTGGTTAGTTTGCTGTAAAAGTAATAAAGTTAATTATTAGTTTCAAGCCCGTAAGCTGATTCAATATTTTTAACGAGTTTATTAATAAAACGTGCCATCGGGGCTCCGTCAACCACATCGTGGTTCATCAGAACTGTGAGGTACAAATATTCGCGTGGCATAACAACACCTTTTATAATTCCCGGTTTTTCGGTAATTGCCCCAAGTCCAAAAGCCAGCGGATGCACTGAAGTTGGAATAAACCAACCTTTTACTTTCCCAAACATTCCTACTGAAGTTACCATAACACTTCCCATGGCTCTGTGTGCCATCCCGGGTCTTTTCAGAATAAAATTCCAGATCGAACGGCGCAAAAATCCCGGTAATCTGGTATAAATGCTTAACAGATTTGCCAACCTGCTGCTGTTTAACGATGAATCATTTTCACTGACTGGAGTGTTTTTCAGTTCTTCAATTTCCTGCGTCAGTTGAACCGGATCTTTTTCCTGTACATTTTTAATCACACACGCTATCGGGACTTTTTCATCTCCGACTTTTCGTTCGATCATTAACGAAATGTTTATATTTTCAAAAATGACTTTCGACCTTTTATTCTTAAGAAAAGCATGAACATCATTATTTTCATCAACAGTTTTAGCAATTACATAAAGCAACCAGCCTGTCACAGAAATTTTTTTCCCGGCCTTTTTCTGTAATTTTATTTGGTTCCGCGCAAGAGTTACATCGGCTTCCAGAAGCGCTTTGATATGATGTTGTTTTAAGCCGATGTCAACCACATCGATGGAGGCAATCCTGCTGGCCGGGAATTTTTTTGTTGAAAATTTT
>JAFGGF010000047.1 GCA_016930735.1 Prolixibacteraceae bacterium | reverse complement strand
GAAAGGCGCAGATATTTTGGCATCATCCTGTGCGTCAAGCATTTTATTTCGTTTACCGGTGGTAAGGAACCATGCTTCGAGGCCTGCAGCGTCGAATATGGTGCCGTCTACCTTATACTTGTCGTTTTCCACGCCTGCAATAATAGTATTGCTTACGTTGAGTATGCCATTTTGTGCGGCAGTCATTGTATTATCGGATTCCATGCGTATTCCACGGCCCCAGCCGACGAAGAGTGCGTTGTAAATCTGTAGCCTTGTACTGCGGCGTAAGCGCATAGAAGCACCGTCTTCGTGGTTTTTTTCGAGTTCAAGCCCGGCAGATGCGAAAGGCCCGAAAGCGCTGATGTTGCTGAATACAGCATGGGTGATTGGTTCCGACAGGCTGCCTCCTGAGTCGTTGTCAGATTCGAAAGCGTTGGCAGTGTCAGAGTCTACGATATCAGGGTCACGTGAAATAAGGCCGAACTGTACGAGCCCACAGAAACCATTGTCTGTATCGAAGTCGTCGTCTTCGGTTTTATAGGAGATAAGGTGTTTTGCTTTCACAGTCCCGCCGAACCATTCGTATCCGTCGTCGCCTGAATAAGAAACCTGTACATAATCAATACTGGTTCCTGCGCCTACCGAGCAGAAAGTAACGCCGTTCACTTCAGAACCGGTAGCGATTTCGAAGCCCGGGAATTCAACGCGGACATATTTCAGGGTACCGGAGTTGTCCATAGGGTCGTTCCCGCCGTAAGGGGATTCGATCCCGCCTTCGGCAATACCTTCGCCACCGGGGAGGTTATTAGGTGCGTAGCCGCAAAGGACGAGTCCAGCCCAGTCGCTGTTTGCGCGCAGGCCGGCAGCCTGGTTTGAAGTAAATACGATTGGCTGGTCTTTTAAGCCTACGGCCATTATTTTGCCGCCACGTTCGATAAACAGCCCGCTTTTTTCGGTGCTGCGGATGATAGTACCGGCTTCGATGGTAAGGGTAGCGCCAGCATCGACATAAACCCATCCGTCAAGTTTGATGACGCCAGACCAGGTTTCGTCTGCAGTGATATGCAAACCGGTGGCACGTGAGAACTGCTGGTTGCCTTTAGTTACGGTAGCAACAGGGTAATCTTTATCAACAGGGTTCCATTCGGTCCACCCTTCGGTCCAATTGTTGGTGCCGTCGAAAGCACCAACATAGCTTACATGTTCAAAGAACGGATCGTCAATGGATTGGGCATTCAATCCCAAAAACATAATCGTTGATACAAAAACAGAAAGTAAAATTTTTTTCATGATTGCATGTTTTAATTTACATTAAATACTATTTACTTAAATTTTATTTTAAAGTCGATAAACCACACTGAATGAAATCAATCGGTTTGGTTTATAATTCAAGGTATTTAGTTCAATATTTTCGTTTTCACCATAGTATTGCACAAATCTGATCGGGTCATTTATTATATCTTTAATACCAGCCTTTGCTGTGATTCTTTCCCCAATATCTTTTTGAATTGTAAAGTCAAGAGAATTCCCTGGCAATTCCCATGTATGCGGATTAACAGGTGTTCCAACGTACGCAATTCTTTTTCCGACTCTGTTATAGGAAAGGTTTGCGGAAAGGCCGTTTTCTTCACCCTGATAATTTAATCCGAGATTAACTATATATGGAGACTGCCCCTGCATTATTCTTTTTGTTTCACGGGCAAATCCCTGTTTTTCTGTATTTATTTCACTTTTAATAAATGAGGTATTAAATATGACTGTAAAATTTTTCAGGTACTTTAAAAAACTGTTCGATGATCCTAAGGAATACAGGTTTTTCCTTACGTCTATTTCAATCCCCATACTATATCCTTCTTCAGTATTAAATGGTTTATAATCGTAACCCGTTCCGGCCGGAATTAAAAAGACTTCAATCGGATTTTGAAAATCTTTATAAAAACCTGCAACCGAAATTATTTCACCGAGGTTAGGATACCATTCATACCTGAAGTCATAGTTTTTTATGTAGGCATTTTGTAATTCTTCATTCCCGTGAATCAACACAAACATATCAAAATCCTGATAATCGAAATTTGACATTTCACGGAATTCAGGACGGTTGACAGTTTTTCCGAATGAAGCCCGTAAAAGGTTCTTTTCATTGATATTGTATGTCAGGTTAAAGGAAGGGAAATAATCAGTCGTGTCCCTGACAATATCGTATAATTCAGGAGTAGGGGTTGGTTCGTAAAAATCGGTTATTTTGCGGTCGAATTTTTCCATTCTTACACCACCATAAATATTTATTTTGCCGGTTATAGGAATATAAAGCCCGATGTATCCGGCATTCAGGAAATCACGTGCATTGTAACTGTCTTTTGCACGGGTATTATCCCTGTAAGAGAGGCCATGTTTATTATAAGGAGGGGTTTCGTCAAAAAAGAAATTATCCTGATTCATAATGTCTGTAATAGGCTGGAAAAAATCGACAGGTGGATTTCTTAAAGCCACCACACCAAGCAAACGGGAACCAAATTCGCGGAATTTTCTTTCATAAAAATAGCCGGCTTTGAATTTCCATAGATTTTCAGATTTAAATACATGGAAGTTGTGTTCAAGGTCAATTTTATAATCGTAGATATTTTCTTTCATATTTAACCAGAGCCTTCCACCGAGATATGCATTGGGAACATTCTGAATTCGCATAAAATATCCGTTGAAGTGTTCACTGTCTTCATTGTCTTCCAAAACAAACGTAACTCTTCTGTTGTCGGGCTGGTCCGTTTTTGTGAATCCATAACCAGCCAACCAGTTAATGATGGTATTTTCGTGGTTGAATCGCTGTTCTCCGGCAAGCTGGCCTGAATAAACAGCACGGGTAACAAATTTTAAATCGTATAAACGAAGTGTTTCAACATTATAGTAATTGACACCATCTCTGATATTGGTAGATTTTGTACCCAGGTGGTTATAAAAGTTACGGATTTCAAATTTCTGATTTTTACCGTACAGAATATTCCAGTTATGAATAAGCCCTACCTTAGCCGATTGTTTTGAAAGTTTATCTTTAAAATCGAAATCTTTGGTAACTATTTCAGTTACATCATCATACCCCTGATATTCCAGCCTGTCTCTAAGTGTGAGGTCATTGCTGTACCCGTAGTTTAACGAAGTAATATTCCCGATTGAGATTTTGCCAAGTACAAACCTTCGCTGCGAAGTAATTGACAGATCCTGATTAAGGAACGGGGTTTTTGAATATGGTTGCCAGTTGTTTGAAAACAGTTTGGAAATACGGTTTATTTCCTGTGTTTTTTCAACATAGGCATCTACGCTTTCCCAATTGTACAAATCAACAAATTCTGCTGATTCCGGGACACCTTCAGGAATATCACGTGTACCGTCGTCAAATCCCAGCCAATCGTTTTTTGACCCTTTGTAAGTAAAAAACTCATCAGACCAGGTGGTATTTGTAACATATTTGCCTCCAAGGGAAATAACGAGGCTGTTTTCATCGGCAACACTTTTTGTTTTAACATCGATGGCAGCACCGGCAAAATCGGCAGGCAATTCAGGTGCCGGGCTTTTATATATAAGGATATTTTCAATCAAGCCACTTGGGATTGCATCGAACGAAAATGCCCTTTTATCGGCTTCAAAGCTGGGTGCTGTTGCCTGATTGAGCATAACCGAATTATACCTTTCGATCAATCCACGTACAATAACAAACCTTCCATCGGTAATTGTAATGCCGGGAACACGCCTGATTACTTCAGCAGCATCTTTATCCTGGCTTTTAGAAATCTGTTGTGCGCTGATACCGCTTACAATCAGGTTTTGTGCTTTCAGACCTGACAGCAATGACATTTCGGTATCGGTGCGCCTTTTTGCTGTAACCTGAACTTCACCAATGTCCATTGTAGCGGGTTCAAGAGCAATATTCAAAACGGTTTCAATACTGTTTTGAACTTCAACACGAACGATCTGTGTTGTATACGAAATGAAAGATACAACCAGATTATAAGTTCCGGGGTTCACATCTGTTATAACATAATTACCATCGAAATCGGTAATAGTTCCGTTTGATGTTCCCTGGATTAAAATGGTCGTTCCAATTAAGGATTCTCCCGTTCGGGAGTCTGTAATTGTTCCTTTAATAGTGCCGTTCTGGGCAATACTAAATACTGACACGGTCAGTAACAATAAGTTAATAACTAATTTTTTCATTTTAAATTTAATTGCAGTGTTTTTTTGTATTTTCAATACGGAGGTAAAAAAACAACCTTAATGTTACAGCGGGATTAATATTCATTTAAGGATGGATTACTTTTCTTTAATAAAAATGTAACATGGTTTTTGTATCTGAAAACCAGTTATTTAAATATTTTTTTATGACAAATTATCAGTATTGATAAGAAGGGTAATGTAATTTAAATATTAAGAAAATCAGGATTATCAGAATTTTGCAAGGGAGAATAAAAATTCAAGGCCTCTTTTCTGTTTATTTCTCACAGAAATATCACCTTTATGAAGTTGAACAGCATTTTTAACGATGGCAAGTCCTAATCCTGTCCCTCCCATCTGGCGTGTACGTCCGTGATCGACACGATAAAAACGTTCAAATATCCGGGACAGATGCTCTTCTGGAATACCAGGACCTGTATCTGAATAAGAAAAATAGTAGTATTTCTGGTCTTCGTGATAAAGTTTAATTACAATTCGGATTCCTTCACCGCCATATTTAATTGAGTTTTCAATCAGGTTCTGGAAAACAGAATATAACAACGATTCATTTCCGTTCAGTTTGATTTTTTGATTTATTTGATTTATAAATTCAATGTTTTTTTCAGTTATACGGTTGGCAAAATTTTCATGAACTTCTGCAATCAGTTTGCTTAAATTGGTAGTTTTCATCTGAAACAAGTCACCGGCATCTTCTATATTGTTCAATAATGAAACGTCATTAATTAAGTCGGTAAGCCTTTCCGACTGGTCAAAAGTTTTATCTAAAAAATACTTCAACTTATCTTCCGGAATGGGCCAGTTATCAATAATGGTTTCAAGGTATCCTTTTATTGAAGAGAGCGGAGTTTTAAGCTCGTGTGCAATATTAGAAGTAAGTTGCTGTTTTAGTAACCTTCTTTTTTCAAGCCTGGTTATATCGGTTATCATTACTTCAAAACTTTTATCGGGGAAGACAATGCTTTGAATCTGAAAATATCTCTCACCAATATTCAGGCTATAATTATACTGAGGCAATGAATTGATGTCAAGCGAATAATTATCATTCAGATATTCAGAAAGAAATTTATTCAGTTTTTTAAATCCCTTAATTTCAAAAATATCTTTATCCGATTTTATTGTTTTACTCGACAATACATTTATATATTGTATAAAATGGCTGTTTGAAAGGGTCTTCTTTTTTTCATTTGAAAAAAATGCAATACCTTCATTTAAAGCATTCAGGTGGTTAAGAAGTTTTTCTTTTTCACGTATAAGGTCGTCGGTTTTATCTTTTAAACTACTGTAAATCTGTGTAATCTGGTTGCCAATTATTCCCAGTTCATTATCAGGGAAAGGGGTATCATAAGGAATGGGCTCATTATTGCCGGCTTTTAAAGCGAAATCCTTTAAGCGTGTAATTGATTCTGAAAGCCTGCCGGTTACCAGGTATAACGATATTCCGATAACAATAAAAATAGCAATCATAAAGATAAAAAATGCTCGCCCTGCTTTCAGGAAATTTTTAATCTGTATGTTATATACAACGGCAGTGCGTATAAAATAATCGACATATTTTTTTGAATAATAATAATATTCCAATCCTGTAGTTGCTGATTTCCGGATGTTGGAACCTTTCCCTTCACGCAAAGCTTTTTGAATTTCAGGTCGATGCAGGTGGTTTTCCATCGAAAAGTAATCATCTACATAACTGTCGTACAAAACAATCCCGTTAATATCAATTACAGTGATCCTTACGTTTGACTGAGGGATAATTACTTCGACTTCTTTAATCCGTTTAATAATATTACCTTCCAGCAGGTTATTCTCTTCGATAAACCGGTGGGTCATTTCAGTAATATTGTCAAGGGTATTTTCGAGCTGGGCTGAACGGTAGTGTTTTTCTCTTTCGTATTGGAAAAAAACTATGGCAACAGTAAAAAGAATAAAAACAACAATAAAGTACGTAAATATTTCTTTCCTGAAAGATTTTTTAGCCACTTCTGAACTTGTTTGTATTATTTATTCTGGAAACAATATCCATAACCCGACTTCCCTTTAATATTTGACCCGTATTCACCAATTTTTTTTCTCAATCGGGCTATATTAACATCAACATTCCTTTCTGTTACAATAACATCGTCATGCCATATCCGTTTAAGAATATCGTCACGGCTGATATACTGGCCAATATTTTTTATTAATAAAGAGAGGATTTCATATTCTTTCCTTGTCAGGTTCATCGGGCTTCCACCAATTGAAATAAGTTTTTTCCGGGAGTCAATAACTAAATCCCTGAATACAATTTGCCCTTCTTCTTCACTGTTTTTTGGCCCTCTTTTTAAAATTGCTTTTATTCGGGCAATTACTTCTTTAATCGAAAAAGGCTTTGAAATATAATCGTCTCCACCTACATTAAAGCCGGTAAGTACATCATTCTCACTCCCTTTTGCTGTGAGGAAAATAATGGGCACTGAAAGTTTTTTTTCTTTTCTAATGATATTTGCCAGCTTAAAACCCGAAATACCTCCCATCATAACATCGAGTAAAATCAGGTCAAATTTATCGAACTGTTTTTTTAAAGCTTCCTCTCCCGAATGAGCTATTTCAATATAAAAACCTTCACTTTCAAGGTTGAATTGCAAAATCTCACAAAGGTCAACCTCATCATCGACAATTAAAATTCTGTTTCCCTCCATAATTGCCTGATTTTCATTTAATATTTATTATAAAGATAAATCAATTTTATAAAAAAACTTAAAGTGGATGTTTTGATTTTATTAATTCAATCAAACCCACCTAACATTCTGATAACTTTTAGTTAATATAAAATTAATTTTTGATAAACCGGTTTTAATATTACGTTTAAATTGTTAAAAAACAATTACTAAAAAATTAAAACTTATTAATATATATTTACCTGCAAAAACTGTTTGAATTATCACGAATGAAAAAATTACTTCTTATCTTATTTATTTTTTTAATCCAGATTAATTTATATTCTCAGGAAAGTTATGAACCCAACGGGAAAGCATTTGCCGTTATTTATGCCAATTTTCACAGGGGCATTTTGGGTGAAGGAAACGATGAAATGGCTTTTGAACTTGAGAGGGGGTACATCGGGTATGAGTATAATTTCAGCCCGGAATTTTATGCAAAAATAAACCTTGACATCGGTAGCCCCAATGACT
This sequence comes from Prolixibacteraceae bacterium, assembly GCA_016930735.1. Lineage (GTDB taxonomy): Bacteria > Bacteroidota > Bacteroidia > Bacteroidales > Prolixibacteraceae > JABMQB01. The sequence continues at coordinate 14,090 of JAFGGF010000047.1, read as the reverse complement.
TATCATCTTATTCGAAATTAAGGAGGTATGCTTATTTTAAGAATGCATTTTTACGATATTCGAAAAACAGGTTTGAAGTTGAATTCGGATTAATAAGCCTACGCCAGTTTAAACTCCAGGAAAAAATATGGGAATGCCGCTACCTGATGAAATCTTTTGCAGATGAATATAAACTGGGTTCATCCGCTGATTTAGGTGTTAATTTTCATTATACATTCAATAAAATTATTGATGTTGATTTTACGGTTATGAATGGCGAGGGATATAATAACATTCAAACCGACGATATTTTTAAATATGGGCTGGGTTCAAATATTAAGTTTCCAAAAAATTTTATATCAAGAATTTATTACGATTTTTCAGTGAATGAAATCAGCGAGTCTTCAATACTGTTTTTCAGTTCATATGATTTCAGGGGAAAATGGAATTTAGCCGGAGAATTTATTTACCGATGTAACAATGCCTGGGAAAAAAGCCATAATATTTTTGGAATATCGGTTTACGGGAAGTATAATATTACTGACAAATACCAGTTGTTTGCCCGTTTCGATAAAATTGAATCGAATATACCTGAAGGTGAAACAAATCCGTGGAATCTTGCCGATGATGGTACAGCTCTTATCGCCGGAGTCCAGTATATTCCTATTAAAAACATAAAAATGGCAATTAATTATAAGGATTGGTACCCCTGGGCTGCAAACCGCGAAGGTGAGGCTTTTATTTATGTAAACCTTGAAGTAAAAATGTAGGAAATGGGTACAATAATCAAATATATAAAAGCGATTGTTTTATTAAGCTTATTTTTTACGGGTTGCCGTAAAAGTGATTTTGTTATAGAAGGGGAAGCTAAATTTTTAAGTGATGACGGAAGTGGAATCGGAAGCATTACTTTAACCAAAGAGAATGAATATGTTCTCGAAGGCTTTGTTTTTGTTAACGATGGACAGGTGCTTACCATTGAGGCAGGCACAGTTATCTGGTTTAAAACAGGACAGGCTGAAAATGCCAGCGCCCTGATAGTTTCACGGGGTGGAAAAATAATTGCCAACGGGACGCGTGAAGAACCGATTATTTTTACTGTTGAAGGTGACGACCTTGAAGGATCGGTTCCTAAAGAAACCAGTGGATTATGGGGTGGATTAATTATTTTGGGTAATGCTCCAATTAATGCAGAAGGAGGAGAAGCCTCAATAGAAGGGATCCCTTTGGCCGAACCACGAGGGATTTACGGAGGAGTTGATGAAGACGATAATTCAGGGACTTTAAAATATGTTTCAATCAGGCATGGCGGAACTAATATCGGCGAAGGGAATGAAATTAACGGATTAACGCTTGGAGGAGTCGGGAGTGGTACTGAAATCGATTATGTTGAAGTTATTTCAAACGAAGATGACGGAGTCGAAATTTTCGGGGGGACAGTTAATTTAAAACACCTGGTAGTTTCCGGTTGCGACGATGATGTTTTTGACTATGACCTGGGCTGGACAGGCAATGGCCAGTTCTGGCTTGGTGTCCAGTCCGATTTTCTTGGCGATAATATCATTGAAGCCGGGGGAGGTGTCGATCCGGTTGATGCTTCACCTTATTCGCTCCCGAATATTTTTAATATTACATTGATTGGCAACAGCTATAACGGAGGCGGGAATGCAGCTTTATTCGAAAATAATGCAGGAGGCACAATTGCTAATTCCGTAATTATTAATAAAACAAAAGGAGTGTCTCTTGAAGTAACCGATCAGTCGCATGATAGTTACAGGCAGTGGAAAATTGGCAACCTGAATATAAGGAATAACGTGTTTTATCACGTTGGTACTTCCACAGCTCAATCAATTTTTGAGTTAAAAGGCGTACATACCGTAGAAATGAAAAACGAGTGGGTGAACTATTTTAATACTGCGGGAAATGAAATATCCAATCCTTTAATCGATTTTAATTCAGGCATTTATATTCCTGAAAGTAAAATTAAAGGAAATCTTTTTGATTTTCCGTTGTCCTGGTTTCAGGTAGTCGATTTTAAAGGGGCTTTTGGTGAAGATAACTGGATTGACGGATGGACCCTGCTTTCAGAATAAAACAGGGTTGTTTCAGCTTTGGAAATCGTCAATCATTTTTTTAAAAAGCATTTTAGAATCAAGGTCAACCAAAACCTGTGTTTTGTCATCTTCAGTATCCGGATCAGAGTTGTTCAGGTTTTTATCTTTGAAAAAGGAATAAATTTTCCATTTTTTCTTACGGTATTCCAAAGCACTTAGATTTTCAATCCAGTCGCCTGAATTTAAGTACCTGACATTTCCTCCGTTTTTTGTTTTCAGAATCCGGTTTTCCGGTTTATGGATATGCCCGCAAATAATATAGTCATATCCTTTTTTCACAGCCAGCTCGGCAGCAGTTTCTTCAAAATTGTTAATGTATTTTACGGCCGATTTTACATTATCTTTTATTTTTTTGGAAACAGAAACATAACTGTATCCGAATAATTTTCTGATCTTATTAATAAAAATATTCAACAGGATCAAAGCATCGTAGCTTACAGCCCCCAATTTGGCAAGCCATCTCGAATGTTTCATAAAAACATCAAAAATATCACCATGAAAAAACCACGCCTTTTGGCCTTCAATATTCAGAACAAGTTTGTTTAAAATCTGAAAGTTCCCTATCTGCTGCCCTTCAAATTTACGAAGGGTTTCATCGTGGTTACCGGTAATGTAAAAAACCTGTGTTCCTTTTGAAGCAAGGTTCATGATTTGCTTAACTACTTTCATATGTGAATTGGGCCAATACCGTTTTGAAAACTGCCAGATATCAATAATATCGCCGTTAAGTATAAGCTTTCCGGGTTGAATACTTTTCAGGTATTTGTAAAGCTCGCTTGCGTGGCAGCCATAGGTTCCAAGGTGGATGTCAGATAAAACAACCAAGTCAACTTTCCGTGGTTTCTTTTTCATATCAGCAAACGAATACGACCGCTAAATAAGAAGATAGTAATGACACTAAGATTTCGTAGCTGTTAATTTCCTGTTAAAATTATATTATACTGAGATCAGGCAATTTCCTAAGAAATAAACAGAAAAAAATGTACACCGATTTTTACAATTAATTAGCAAAATGATAATAACAGGTTCATTTACAGCATACAGTAAAAGATATTTTTATGAGTTTAATATCCAACCATGAAAAAGACCAGGTGGCATGCGAGTTTAAGGTCGTTTAAAAATTATTTGAAAAACTCAGGTCAGCTGAGTTTAACCTCTAAAAAAAGGACAGCAGTGTCACTTACTGTTGGATTTTACCTCGGAATTTTCCCAATAATCGGAATCACAACTATACTTTGTTTATTGGTTTCATTTATTTTCAGGCTGAATATTTTAATTCTTCAGGCATATAATATTCTATTTGCTCCGTTACAGATTTTTACTGCATATTTATTTTTGAAAATTGGACGATTAATATTTTTTACTGAAAAAGAAATTATCCCCAAAGTAACTTTTTACGATTTAATGCATACTGAAAAATGGGAGACATTGAGCTACCTTTTTAAATCGGCTGCAGGAGGAATCTTTATTTGGAGTTTATTTTTTGTGTTAACCGGCTTTTTTTTATTTACGATATTTTTTCGATTATTAAATTCCAAAAAGTTTTCATTAAAAGAATTGTAAAAACGATAAAATTTTAAGTTATCGAAATATTTTTTCAATTTGTTCCCATGAAATAATTTTAAAATTCTGACTTTGTTTTTTATTCCCATCATAGTTAAAACCATCCTGAACCACAAGTATTCCTTTTGGAAATCCGGGTAAAGCAACATTTGTAATTTCCAGTCCATCGGTTTCTTCCACGCCGTCAATTTCTCCATCAACAATTCTGAAGCTGCCAAGATATTTATTATCGCCTTGTCGTTCAAAAACAGCATAAGAATAATTGCCTTGCGATGAGGCTATTAAATATCCGTTCCCATTACCAGTGTTATAAATTGCCAATCCTTCAATATCGTATTTAATATTACCGTTTTTTTCAGAACTGTTATTTATTAATTTTCCTGTTTTTGGACCATCCGGTTCTGCACTGAATTTCCAAATGCCATTCACTTCTTCACCCAGATAAAGTATGCCTGTTTCATCATCGGCAACCATTCCTTCGGTTTGTGTATTAACTGCAAATGAACGGACCAGCCTTGCATCTGTTTTATCTTTTGATGTAAATAATTCATATTGTTCAACTTCACCGGCCTTGCTGTTCAGAAAAACATAGAATTTGCCCGTTTTATTGCTTTTGTACATACATAATCCGTAAACTTCATCAAACATGGCTGATTTAATAGTCCGGCTGTGGATTGAATCCAATTCCCCTCCTTCCGAAATTTTAAACAATGAAACTGAATGTAAAGTACGATTACTTGATGCAAGGATATCAACAGTATCACTTCCCAGAATAAAACCATATCGTAAGTCACAATTATTCATATTGCCAAAAGAGTAATAATTCAGCTGTTCTCCCAGTAGATTGTATGCAGCCAATCCTCCTTTTTTATCGGTTCCGATTATCACTGAATTTTCAGGATGGCTTTTATCGATCCAGATTGCCGGATCATCGGCTGAATCGTCATTTCTTCGTTGTGGCGTAGGAGTAGTTTCAATGACAGCTACTACTGTACTGTTTATATGAAGCCCGGCTTTTCTTGATCCTTCACCTGGACGGTTACAACTGTAAAATATCGCGATTATAATTGCAATATTTAATATGTGTCTTAGTTTCATCATTATTAAAATAAGAAATCCGGGAAAACAAGATAAATAATCCCGGATTTAAAATATTTAAATTGTTTTTAGAAATCGAATTTAACTCCGAAAAATATTTTCACATTATAAAACTCTTCCTGCATCAGCCGTTCAGAAATTCCCTGGTAATACCTGAGTGGCTGGTTCAACAGATTGTTTGCTTCAAGAAATATATTAATATCAGGCGTCAACAAATAGTTGGCATTTAAATCAAGATATGTGACTTTGTCGTAATACCTGTCATAGAAGGCATCGTCGCCAACTTCATCAATAAAATCGTCGGCATAATTAAACGAAGCCCGTAGTGTGAGTTTTTTACCTTCGTAATATACCGATGCGTTTAGGGTATTTGTGGGAGTCCCTGGAAGCGGCATATCTTCATCTTCACGTCCTTCGAGGTTAAAGTTTTTAACCTTTGAGTAGTTGTAAGTGTAGTTGGCATAGAATCCGGTTTGTTTCAAAAATCCCGGCAGGAAATCAAACTGGCGCTGGAATGAAAATTCAAAACCCATCAAATCGGCATCACCCGCGTTGTATGGCTTATAGAATTTGTCGTAAGTCCGTCCGTTAAATTCGTGATCGCGCAATTCCTGAGTAACAATAAAATCGGTAATATTTTTATAAAAGGCACCTGCTGAAATCTGCCCGATTGTGGTAAAATAGTGTTCGAACATAATATCGAAATTCATTGATTTTGTTGGTTCCAGCCCGGGATTTCCAACTGATGCTTCCATATCTTCAAGGTTGATTTCAACATGTGGTACAAGGTCGAAATAACGCGGGCGTGCGATGGTGTTGGTCCAGGCAGCTTTTATTTTAGTATTATCACTTAATGACAATTTACCAATCAGGCTCGGCAGGAAGTTGGTATAATTATCAGTTTCGGTAGATGTGGTATTTAAAGTCGGGTCACCATCTTCGTTAATTTCAAGTACACGGCCTGAATATTCAAGGTTTGTGTTTTCAATCCTGAACCCGGCAATTATATCAATTTTTTTGCCAAGGCTTTGGTCCAGCCTGAAATAACCTGCAGTTACATTTTCTGTGGCTTCAAAGTTCCCTGCCAATTCTTCAATTACATCCGATCCTTCAAAATCACTGGAATTAAGGTCGATTTTACCAAGGTATTCTCTGTCAATAAATTTTCCAACCTGGTATTTTTCGCCTGCCAAAAAGTTATCTTTCGATTTATCGACAAGATTAGCAAAAATCCCTGCATTGAATGCATCTTCATCAACAGGTTCATACTCCTTGAAATATTTATTGGCACGTTCTTTACTTTTCCCCTTATAACTGAAGCCAAACTTAATTTTATTTTTAAAATCGCCTTTAAGCCAGGGGAATTCAATGTTCGTTTTAAAGTTTTTATCAATATCGCCGGTGTATTGATGTTGATCAGTCATCTCTTTAAAACTCCATTCTTCATTCAGATCTTTGGCTGATTCAGTGAGGATATTAAAGAATGGTTTTCGGGGATCGGATAAATCGGGATTAATTTTAACTTTTTTCATTCGGTATGTTATGTACCTTTCATTCGGCCGGTCTTCCGAGGCTTTTGCGTATGAACCTTTCCAATCGAATTTAACCGAGCCAAAAAAGTGGGTTCCGTTTAAGGCAAAATTCATGGCATGCTGATCTTCGAGGCGCGCATTTTTTTGGTCGCTGGTTCCGAATTTATTTTCCCTTCTCATTTCAACAATCCAATCATCGCCGTCTTTTTCAATGCCATTGAAACGAAAGCGGAAACGGTTTTCCCAATCTTTACGGTGGTTATAAATCCCTTTGAATTCAATGATGTTATTCGGATCGATTTTATAATCAAAAGAGGCCGAATAACTTTGTCTTTCCCTTTGAACCTGATAAGCCCTTATCTGGAAGTCGGTCATAAAAGTCAGGTTATCTTCCTGATCCCATTCACCTTCAATGTTATCAGATCCTAACTGTATATTCTGGTATGAACCTGAAAGGATCATTCCAAGTTTTTCATTAAAGAAGCGGTCAGCATAAACCAGAGAAAGATTTTTATCTGTTTTGTCAGATAAAAAGTTATAACCACCACCAATGGTTCCACTTATACGTTGTTTGTAAGGCGAATTTTTTGTAATCAGGTTAACCGAGCCACCAATGGCGTCGGCTTCCATATCGGGCGTTACCACTTTATTTACTTCGATTGCCTGCACCATGTCAGAAGGGATAAGGTCCAGCTGGATAGCCCTTATTTCAGCTTCAGCAGAAGGTATACGATCGCCGTTAATAGTAACTGAATTGTATTCAGGGGCAGTACCTCGGATATTCCCAAAACGAGCTTCTCCCTGGTCATACTGGACATTGATGCCCGGGACCCGTTTTAAAGCATCACCGATATTAGCATCGGGAAATCTGGTAACCTGGTCAGAAGATATTATATTGGTAATATTTAAACTGTTTTTTTGTTGGTTCAGTGCTTTAGACTGTCCTTGAAGTGAACCGTTTACAACAACTTCTTCAATGTCGATACCTGCTTCAAGTTCAAAGTTTAATTCAACGGTTTTTCCTTTTTTAACGGTAACAGTTTTTGATATTTGTTTAAAGCCTATATATGACACTGTTACATTATATTCACCTTCATCAAGTGAAGTAATCCTGTAATAACCGTTTACATCTGAAACAGCACCGGCATTTATCGATTCAATTATTATTGATGCTCCGGGGAGTGGCAAATTGTCACTATCAACAATTCTCCCGGCTATAACACTTTTAGCATCGGCATCAACTTCGTTCTTTGTATTACCGAAAATTGAAAAGAATAAACTAACGAACAATAAAATTAATAATGATTTCTTCATAGTTTTAAATAATTGGTTTTCGGGGTGAAAATATGTAAAGGAGGCTTCTTTTTGGTTACAAAAGAATTAATTATATATTAGATTATTATTGCTGATTAATCTATTAGCTTACAGAATGTTATGAATTATTTTGTTTAAGAGAAAGGGAGTATGGAATTTCATTTTATTAAATGTTTACAGATATATTAAATTCTGATTAATTATTGGATTTTATGTAAAATCAGGAAGGAACAGCAATCAAATCTGACATTTTCACAAAGGCAATTTCATCAAGCAAATTTTGGGCTTCTTTATAAGAATTAAGGTTTCTGTAAACTTTTTGTATTTTGATGTTTTGATCCGGTTTTTCAACAGCTTCTATAAAATCGGTTAAAGAAACTTCTAAAAATCCTTCATAATTTAATTTGTAAGTTTCATAATCATAAGAAAAGTCTTCATGAATTGCAAAAACAAATTCCAGCCCGGTTTTATCAAAGCCTATTTCATAAATACGTGCATATATTAAATAAACTTTTCCATCAGGCATTCCATAAAAATAAACCGGTAATGATTTGGGAGAATGATTTAAACAGGTTTTATAAACCAACCTTGCATATGACCCCATAATTGTAGTTTTAGTTCATCTGCAAGTTATTTTAAATCCCTGATAAATACTTTTCAATACAGTTAAATTTCAATTAACAAAAGATTAAATGATTTTATATTTTGTAAGCTGAATATTAAATTCATTATTAAAGGATTGATTTTGAGCAGTTATAATTTTTTATTTTGGGAAACATAAAAAAGGCCGGATAAACTACCGGCCATTGATTGAATTATTTATTTAATAATTATTCCAATTTTTCCTTCATTGTAAATGTGATAAAATCGCGTTGGGATTTTATCAGGTTTATCATATGCAAAAGCATGTTTTTGGTTTCTGTAATAATATTAAAATACAAAGTAGAATTCCTGGTATTTACTTCTTTCGTTTTTATTCGTTTAATCTGGTTTTTTTCCATTTTAGAAAGATTATCAACCAAAATATTGCGTTTGTTTATCAATTCATTTAACTGGTCAAATTTATTTTCTTTTACAAGGTGCAGTGCAAAATTGAAAAATTCATCGACTTGGGAAGTTAATACTGTCAGTTCTTTAACCTGGTCATTATTAAACGGTTTGTGCTGATTATCAAGATGCGCGAACAAGGGTTCAATGAGGAAATTAAGTGAATGTGCCACTTCACGCTGATAATCCACTACCTGCACGTAAAAATGCCCGGAATCAACATTGTCCTCTATTTTTGAAAGCGAATTCAGGACTTTGGATTTATGTTTTTTAGCTTTTTGATTCAGTTCATTTTTTATTTTAATGCCTTCTTTCAGGTGTCCTCGTTTTTCATGAATAAAACTGTCGATACATACAGAAAATACCTTATTGGCAGAAATAATTGTTTTAATAATGTTTTTCCTTGATTTTTCCATCACTGTTTCGGCCCCATCTTTTTCGTGGATCACATCTTCATCTTCCTGGGCTTTTTTTGCATTTTTCCTTTTAAAGAAAATATGTGTCCTGACAACCATAAAAATAGCAATAACGACAAAAATAAAAATCATAAAATTGCCGCCTAATGATATAATTAACGCAATAACTCCTGAAACAGTAAATGCGATCAGGGCAGTCAGGAACCATCCGCCGATTACAGCAAATACTCCTGAGATTCTGTAAACAGCGCTTTCCCTGTCCCAGGCCCTGTCGGAGAGGGAGGTTCCCATCGCAACCATAAATGTTACATAAGTTGTTGAAAGGGGCAGCTTTAAAGATGTTCCAAATGCGATCAGGATACTGGCAACCACAAGATTAACGGATGCTCTGATCATGTCGAAAGCAGGAGTTTCGGGATGGTCGGCCGGGCCTAATGAAACAGGGGTGAAGCGTTTTTTTAATATGTTATTAAATTTTTCTGGGAAAATTCGTTCCATTGTTTTATTGAATTTGGAAGAGTTCCTTACAATAAGTCTTGCAGCCAAGGAAGACCCAAAACGCTCAGTACCTTCATTTTGCCTGCTCAGATTAACTTCAGTTTGTGTAACTGCCTGTGCTTTTTTTGAGGTAATCAGGGTTATAACCATCACCAACCCTGAAATCAATAGCATATAAACAGGTGTATTTACTTTGCCACGTAAGATTTCCATAGTAAATCCATCAGGTGAGACCGGTCCCGAAGCAATCCAGGCTTTAAATGAACTATAGCCGGCAAGGGGAACTCCTATAAAATTTACCAGGTCGTTACCGGCAAAAGCCATAGCCAGTGCAAATGTTCCTACAAGCACAATCACCCTCAGTATTTTAATATTAAAAATCCATTTTAACAGTTGGATAATAATTGCCCAGAATAAAAAACTGTATAAAATAATGGTGCCTGTATGATGAGTGGCCCAAACCTGCAACGTTTCACCTGCAACCTCCCTGTCGGCAAATGCCGATCCTGAAATTCCTTTAATCAGGATAAAATAGGTTATTGCTGTAATTGCAATACTTCCATAGATAGCGCCAAAATATTTCATTGGCTTTTTATAGTTGAAAGTAAAAATCAGCCGGGTTATATACTGAATGATTGCTCCGACAGTAAATGCAATAATTACAGAAATAAGTATTCCCGTTATTATAGCGAGGGCTTTTTCAGAGTTGATATAATTTGCCAGTTCAACAACCGAACCTCCCATACTCTTTATCTTTATAAGTGAAACAACCACTGCAGAGCCCAGCAGTTCAAAAACAATTGAAACGGTGGTTGAAGTAGGCAATCCGAGTGTATTAAACATGTCCAGCATGATAACATCTGTTATCATCACTGCCAGGAAAATAATTATGATCTCGGAAAAGAAAAACATGTCGGGGTGGAATATGCCTTTTCGGGCAACTTCCATCATGCCGTTAGAAAAGGTTGCACCAATAAGTACACCGAGGCTGGCCATTAAAAAAATAAGCCACTTGGGAGCTGCTTTTGATCCGATTGCTGAATTTAGAAAATTGACAGCATCGTTGCTAACGCCAACAATCAAATCAGAGATTGCCAACGCAAAAAGGATGACAATTAAAATCAGGTAAAAATTTTCCATATCCTTAAAATTGGTTTATCAGGTCGCAAATATATTTTACTAAGTTAGCTTAAACTGTTACATAAACATTAATAAAACATTAACTAAATATCAATTTAATGTTAATAACACTCTGATTTAAAATTTGTTATAATTTTGAGTCCAAAATAATTTTTGAAATTTATAAAATGAAAACATATTCTGCAAACAGGCTGTCCTTTTTAATTTCTTTATTTATAACCTTTCTTGCAGCACTTATTTTTTTTATTATTTATCTGAATGGCGAATTTTCTTTGTTTTCATTTTTAACATTACCCATGTTTTTTATATTTTCTTATCTCGGAGTATGGTATGTGCTTAATATTTATATCGATAATAAAATTAAACCGATTTATAAAGCCATTTACGATCCTTTAAAGGAACAAAAAAGGCTGTTCATGAAAAATTCATCTGAGAATAATATAAATGAAGCCAGGAAAGAAGTTGAAAAGTGGACAAAAAAACAAGTCAGGGAGCTGGAAAGGCTTAAAGACCTTGAAAAATACCGTAAAGAATTTGTTGGCAATGTTTCGCATGAATTAAAAACGCCGATTTTTAATATCCAGGGTTACATCCTCACCTTGATGGAAGGGGGGATTGATGATCCCAAAATCAATAAACTTTACCTTGAAAGGACTGAGCGCAATATCGACCGTATGATTTCCATAGTGCAGGACCTTGAGTCTATCAACAAACTGGAATCAGGTGAATTAAACCTGGTTTTCGAAAGTTTTGATATTATTAAAATGGTCGAAGAAGTTTTCGAACTTGAACACATGCATGCCGAAGAAGCAAAAATATCGCTTGAATTTGCAAAAAAGCCGGATACACCGATTATGGTCAGGGGTGATAAAAAAAGGATCATGGAGGTTTTAACCAACCTTGTTGTAAATGCAATTAAATACGGAAAGAAAAAGGGGAATGTCTGGATTTCGTTTTACGATATGGATGAAAACCTGATGATTGAGGTCCGGGATGATGGTATCGGAATCGCAAAAAAGGATTTGCCCCGCATTTTTGAAAGGTTTTACAGGGTTGACAAATCACGGTCGAGAGAGCAGGGTGGAACCGGGCTGGGATTATCAATCGTTAAACATATAATTGAAGCCCATGGCCAGACTATTAACGTGAAAAGTGTCCCGGCGCAGGGAACTACTTTTACTTTCACTGTTGAAAAAGACAAATAATCGCATAACTTTGTATTTATTTGATTGTAATAAAAATTTAACGGGGATTTAATTTAACAGGATTATCTTTGCAGCACATTTTAACTATCTGTTATGGATGAAAATACATTTAAAATCCTTTTGGTAGATGATGAAGTAGATATACTTGAATTTATCAGCTACAACCTTGAAAAGGAAGGATATAAAGTTTACACGGCTACCAATGGTTCAGAAGCGATCCGGATTGCAGAAAAAAAACAGCCTCATTTGATTATACTTGATGTTATGATGCCGGAGATGGATGGAATTGCTGCCTGTGAAGAAATGCGCAAAATCCCATCTCTTCAAAATACAGTAATTGCTTTTTTAACTGCCCGGAATGAGGATTATTCCCAGATTGCAGGTTTTGAAGCCGGTGCCGACGATTATATAACCAAACCGATCCGTCCCAAAGTTTTGGTAAGTAGGGTAAAAGCCTTGCTGAAAAGGACAGGAATTTCGACACAGGCCTCTCCTGTTGAAGTTGATGCAAATACCGTTGCAATCGGGAACTTGCTGATCGACAAAGAAAGATACCTGATAAAAATGAATGACAATGAAATGATCCTGCCAAGGAAAGAGTTTGAATTGTTGTCATTACTGGTTTCGAAACCCGGTAAAGTTTTTACCCGCGAAGAAATTTATTATACAGTCTGGGGCGACAGTGTTGTTGTCGGCGACCGTACAATCGATGTTCATATCCGGAAATTGAGGGAAAAAATCGGGAACGATCATATTAAAACCCTGAAAGGTATTGGTTATAAATTTGTGGAATAATTATACAAAATAAACTGCAAGGTAAAGAATCCCAAGCCCGATACCAAATCCGGTTATTAATTGAGCAAGTGAGTTCTTTTTTAAATAAAGTCTCGAACTTCCAACTACTCCTGCAACCAGGATAATTATTATAATCAATAAAAGAGGATTTATACCCATTCGGAACGATATGGCAAGGATAGTCCCGGTTAATCCTCCGATTCCGGCCATGTGAATGCTGATTTTCCATTTAAATGAAATAATCATCAATAAAACAATTACAATAACCGAAGTGATCAGGAATACCCTGAAAACCGGGTAAATAGTAATTCCACGTAAAAGGTAATATCCAAGGTAATAATAAATTGCTGCAAAAAACAGAGGTTTAATCCGGTTAGTATGGCTGTCCATTTTAAAATTAAAACCAGGGCTTAACGCCATTATCGACATGGTTAGTAGGGGCAATAAACCGGTAGTAAAAAAAACAGCAATAAGCACAAAACGTTTCAAATCCCAGGATAGCATGGAAAAATAATACCCGGAATTAAACAGGGCAAAATAGGTCCATGTTGGGATAAGCAGAGGATGAAACAAAATGGATATGGTTTTGGTAAAAGCTTTCAAAATTTAAAGTTTTTTTCTGAGCCTGGCAACTGGTATGTCTAATTGTTCACGGTATTTGGCAACAGTACGCCGGGCAATATTGTACGACTTTTCTTTTAAAATAGCAGCAAGCCTTTCATCGGTAAGAGGCTTTTTCTTATCCTCATTTTCGATGCATTCCTGTAATATTTTTTTGATTTCACGGGTGGAAACTTCCTCTCCTTCATCATTCATTAATCCTTCCGAAAAGAAATATTTTAACGGGTAAATTCCAAAATGTGTTTGAATATACTTGCTGTTCGAAACACGCGATACTGTTGAAATATCAAGGCCTGTCCTTTCTGCAATATCTTTGAGGATCATAGGATGGAGAAGGGTTTCGTCTCCATCCATAAAATAATCTTTTTGGAAACTGATTATTTCAGACATTGTTAACAACAAGGTTTGCTGCCTTTGCCTGATGGCATCAATAAACCACTTGGCCGAATCAATTTTTTGTTTTACAAAAACTGCTGCTTCCTTATTATTTCTGTTTTTTGATTTTCTTGTTTCCTGAAAGGTTTTCAGCATATCAAGGTATGTATCATTCAGCCTTAATTCCGGGACATTCCTCTGATTCAGGGTTAACCTTAATTCATTGTCAACCAGGTCTAGTATAAAATCAGGGACGATGTGCTGGTTGGCTTTATTTAACGGATTGCTGTAAGAACTTCCTGGTTTTGGGTTAAGTTTTAATATCTCGTCAATAGCTTCTTTAAGTTGCTCATCGCTTAATTCAAGTTTACGTTGAATTTTTTCGTAATGCTT
>JAFGGF010000300.1 GCA_016930735.1 Prolixibacteraceae bacterium | reverse complement strand
TACATAAATTGTTATTAGTCAATACATAACACTTGTTATTTTTGTTATCTTTGAAATAATCAACTAATCAAAAAATAAGGAAATGAGTATATCACGCCGCAATTTTTTTAAAAGGACAATTATTACTACTTCAGCTGTTGCCAGTATTCCGGCAATTGTATCTTCCTGTATTTCAACAAATGAAAAAACAAAAGAAAGCCTTTTTTCGAAAGATGATGTTATTTTATTTCAGGGTGATTCAATCACAGATGCTGGCCGGGAAAAACAAAGTGAGCTGCCTAACAATATCAGGTCGTTCGGAGCAGGCTATGCATTTATTGCTGCTTCAGAATTATTAAAAGAAATGGCTGATAAGAATCTGACAATTTATAACAGAGGTATCAGTGGAAACAAAGTTTACCAGTTGGCAGAAAGGTGGCAAAAGGATTGCCTTGATTTAAAACCGGATATTTTAAGTATTCTGATTGGTGTAAATGATTACTGGCACATGCGTAATGGCAATTATGACGGGACTCCTGATATTTATGAAAATGATTACAGGGAATTATTAACCCGTACAAAAAAAGAATTTCCGGATGTTAAGCTTGTAATCTGTGAACCTTTTATATTACCTGAAACCAGGGCTGTTGATGAAAGCTGGATTGAACCTTTCAGCTTATATCAAAAAATTGCAGCAAAACTTTCTGAAGAATTTAAAACACTTTGGGTTCCGTTTCAAAAAGTATTTACAGAGGCTGCAAAAGTAGCTCCGGCGGTAGTCTGGACTGAAGATGGTGTGCACCCATCATTGGCTGGTTGCCACCTTATGGCAGAAGCATGGCTGAAATCAGTTGGGATGTAGTTTCTTTTTTTTCAGGAATTCATCAGTTTTTTCAATTGTGGCATAACTTTTTATAGTTGCCAGAGTAGAAGCATGTACATCGGCAGCTATAACGGTTCTGTCACCGTATTTTAAATCGCGCGTTGTACAGGCATCGTCGATAACCGTACAGTTATACCCAAAATCATGTGCAGCACGAGTAGCTGCTTCGAGGCACATATGGGTTTGCATACCACATAGTACCACATTCTTTATATTATTAACCTGAAGGTATTCCTGTAAACCCGTATTCAGAAATGCATTGACATCGTCTTTTGAAAAAATCTTTTCATTATCAAGTGGTTTTACCAGCTTATGAATTAAACCACCCGGTTCATAATTATGCCTAACATGGGCAACCAACCCGTTATTCTTTCTGAAATAGTCCAGGACTTTTGCCGCATTTTGTGCTGCCAGTTCCGGCTTTTCAAGCGGGACTGCTCCTCCTGGAAAATAAAACTCCTGGATGTCTATAATTATTAAAGCAGTTGAATCTATATCCTGAGCTTTCAGGTTAATTGAAAAAATCAGGATTATTGCAGCTAATAGTAAACGATTCATGATTTAATTTTTTGTTTCAATAAATATAAACAGATAATTTTCACAAAGTTCGGAATAGCACAAAAAAAGGTGCTCCGAAGAGCACCTTTTTGAAATATTTTATTTCGATTTTATCCGAGTATCTTTTTCACCTGGTCGTAAACATTTTCACCATTAAAACCAAGTTTTTCATCCAGCACTGTATAAGGAGCTGAATAACCGAATGAGTCAAGTCCCCAAACAGTTCCATTTTCACCAACTAAGCCTTCAAGGGTGACAGGCAAACCTGCTGTCATTCCAAATCGTTTAACACCTTTTGGTAAAACTGCATCCTGGTATTCTTTTGATTGATTTCTGAAAACTCCTTCGGAAGGTACAGAAATAATGCGTACTTTCAGGTTATCCTTTTCACGGAGCAGTGCAGCACCATCAACCAGCGTTGCCACTTCTGAACCACTGGCCAGTAATACAACATCAGGTTCACCTTCGCAATCTTCAACGATGTAGGCACCTTTTTCTGCCTGTAATGCACTTTGGTAAGGATCGCCGGAAACAGGCAGGTTTTTGATGTTCTGCCTTGACAGGATAAAAGCTGTTGGCGAGCCGGTATTTTCAAATCCCATTTTATAGGCAACTGTTGTTTCATGGACATCGGCAGGGCGAAGAACCAACATGCTGTTTTTACCATGGTGGTTTTTCATTTTTTCCATCAGTCTTGCCTGTGCTTCCTGTTCAACCGGCTGGTGTGTAGGACCATCCTCACCAACACGGAAAGCATCGTGAGTCCAGACATATTTTACCGGGAGTTGCATCAGCGCAGCCATCCTGACAGCAGGTTTCATATAATCGGAGAAAACAAAGAAAGTTCCGCAAACCGGGATAATACCTCCGTGAAGTGCCATACCGTTCATTAAACAGGCCATGGTCAATTCACTTACCCCTGCCTGAAGGAATGATCCGCTGAAATCACCTTTTCTGAAAGCAGTTGTTCTTTTCAGATACCCATCGGTTTTATCAGAATTGCTTAAATCGGCAGAGGCTACAACCAGGTTTTCAATTTTTCCGGCCATAGCGCCAAGTACAATCCCGGAAGCTCCACGGGTTGCTGAATTGTCTTTTTGTATAACCTGTGAAAAATCGAAATCAGGTGCTTCTTTTGAGAAGAATTTTTTCAATTTTACTGCCAGTTGGGGATTTTCAGCTTCCCATTTTACCTGATCAGCTTTTTTAACTGCGGCTTTTTCAACCAATTCTTTAGCTCTTTCTTCGTAAGCAGCTTTTACATCGCCAAAAATCTGAAATGGATTTTCCGGATCACCTCCCAGATTTTTAATTGTATTTGCAAATGAGGCCCCTGCATTCGTTAACGGCATCCCATGGGTTTCACATTTCCTTTCATAATTACTGCCATCTTCAGTAACTGCTCCTTTACCCATGATTGTTTTACCAATAATGATGGTTGGTTTTTCTTTTTCGGAATTGGCGACTGTTAAAGCCTTCCTTATTTCTTCTGCATTATTTCCCAGTATTGTAATAACATTCCAACCCCAGGCTTCGTATTTTTTCGCTGTGTCTTCTTTTGTAACAGCATCGGTTTCAGTTGAAAGCTGAATATCGTTCGAATCATAAAACATGATGAGGTTATTCAATCCAAGATAACCTGCGATCCTTCCGGCTCCCTGTGAAATCTCCTCCTGAACACCGCCATCTGAAATAAAAGTATAAGTTTTATGAGTCATCCAGTTACCAAAACGTTGCACCAGGAAACGCTCGGCAATGGCGGCACCAACAGCCATAACGTGGCCCTGCCCGAGCGGGCCGGATGTGTTTTCAACACCCCGTTCCACATCCACTTCAGGATGTCCCGGAGTTATACTTCCCCATTGGCGGAAATTGGACAGGTCGTCCATTGAATATTTCCCTGCGAGGGCTAAAACACTGTAGAGCATTGGCGACATATGTCCCGGATCGAGGAAAAACCGGTCGCGGTTAATCCATCCCATATCAGATGGATCGTAATTTAAAAACTCGGAATAGAGGATATTGATAAAATCGGCACCTCCCATGGCTCCACCCGGATGGCCCGATTTTGCTTTCTCAACCATTGATGCAGCAAGTATGCGAATATTATCGGCTGCTTTATCAGTAAGAGTCGTATTCATTATTTATTATGTTTATTGTTCTATTTGTAATCAGAATGTGGCCAAATTTAATAAAAAAGAGGAACCCTGAAAAAGGATTCCTCTTATGAGTATCATTTCTTGTTATGATGGTAATATTCGAACCATAAAAACACCGTCAATTGCCATTAGTTTTTCTTTAATGGAAGAATCAAGGGTTTTTGTGTCAACATCGATAATATTGATAGCAATTTCATCGCGGTTACGGTTTAACATATTGCTGATGTTAACCTGTTCGTTGGCAAGTACAGCTGAAATCTGTCGAACCATATTCGGGACATTCTTATTGGCAATCAGTATTCTTGCACCACCATTCCTGTCCATTTCAGCCTGCGGAAAATTAACTGAATTGATAATATTCCCGTTTTCGAGGTATTCCCGAACCTGGTCAACAGCCATGATAGCACAATTGGTTTCCGATTCGGCAGTTGAAGCTCCCAGGTGAGGTATTGCAATAACATTTTTCATTTTTAATGCCTGCTCATCGGGGAAATCGGTTACATAACATGCAACTTTTCCTGATTCCAATGCTTCATTTAAATCATCATTATTAACCAGTCCGCCACGGGCAAAATTTAATATCCGGACCCCGTCTTTCATCAAAGCAATTTTATCTTTGTTGATATATCCTTTTGTTTCAGGAAGTAAAGGAATATTTAAAGTTATATAGTCTGATTCGGCAAATAGTCCTTCCACACCCTGTGTCCATTGGACATTCCTGCTCAATCGGAGAGCTTGTTTAACAGACATATACGGATCATAACCAAGCACTTTCATGCCAAGTGCCTGAGCTGCATTTGCCACCAACACACCTATTGCACCCAACCCGATAACTCCCAGTGTTTTTCCTTTAATTTCCTGTCCTGAAAACTGACCTTTCCCTTTTTCGACCAACGCCGGGACTTCATCGCCTTTTCCAATTAGAGTTTTTGCCCACACCAATGAACCGGCAATATCGCGCGACGACAAAAGCAAGCCTGCAATTACAAGTTCTTTAACACCGTTGGCATTGGCTCCCGGAGTATTAAAAACCACAATCCCTTTTTCAGTGCATTTTTCTATAGGGATATTATTTACTCCGGCCCCGGCACGGGCTACTGCCAGCAACGAAGAAGGAAGTTCCATATCGTGCATTTTGTAACTGCGGAGGATAATTGCATCAGGATTTTCAATATTATCTCCTATTTCATAATCTATTTCAGGGAAATTCTGCAGCCCCTGAGGATCAATCGAGTTTAATGTCTGTATTTTGTACATCTGTCTGAATTTATTTAGGTTGCTGATTTGTTATAATTTATTGGCAAATATCAGGATTTTAAAAATAATCTGTAACTAAAAAACACGAATAGTTTTCAATATGAAATTAACATTAAGGCCAGTAAAATATTTTACAGACAATACCGTGTTCTAAAACAGAAGGTATATATAAAGCAATTATGGTTGTGATTTAGTATATTTCTACTCTGAATTTTAACCTTAAATCTTATAAAAATGAAAAAACTGACTATCCTGATTTTATTTGTTTTTATTGCAGTTGTTTCTTTTGCCGCTAAACCTGCTTTAAAAAAAATTGAAGTATCTCCTGACAAAGTAAAGGTAGGTGCTGAAGTAACATTTGTTTTAACCTTTTCAGGTAAAAAGGAAGACATTAAATCTGTTAAGCTATATAATGTCGAGTTTCCATATGATGCACCCGTGATCGAACTGCAGCCTGATCCGGATTCAAAGGGAAATGTTTGGAAAGCTGTGGGTCCAGTTCCTTATGAAGCACCACTGGGTGTTTATAACTGGGAGATAAAAGCTGTTGATAAAAATGACAAGGAAATTGTTGATAAAGAATGTAAAGATCAGAAACAGGGCAAAACCGGTAAATTGAAATTCGAGATTATATAGTGGTTTATTGCTGAGAATTTAAATAAAGTTCCATCATTTAAGAGGTGGAATTTTTTTTTGCCGATTTTAGAATTTACTTTTAGAATTAACGTTTTATAGTTATACCTTTAAATAGAAATCAGTAAAATGAAAGGAGTTTGTCAACCGACGGACGAATTCCATCTTACACCTTAGAAAACAAACAATTTTAATAAGATGAAAAGAGGGACCCTGTTTATAATAATTTTTGCAGTAGCAGTTTTATTTCAGTTTTGTAAATCATCCCAAAAAGAAATAACTCCCGATGCTGTTTATGGGAAATATATTTCTGCTTACACAAGTGGTATAATTTCAGTTGAATCACCGGTTCTGATAAAACTTGCCAAACCTGTTGAGGACGAAATTATCCCCGGGAATGAAACACAGGTAAGTCTGTTTAATTTTAATCCTGCATTAAAAGGGAAAGCAGTATGGATTGATAAAGAAACAATTGAGTTTGTCCCTGATGTCCAAATGCATGAAGGAACAACCTATATTGTAAAATTCAAATTAGGTGAGATTATTAAAACTGAAGATGGATTTGAAGAATTTCCTTTCAGTTTTACAACAATTAAACAATCGTTTTCAGTTAATCAGGAAGGATTAAAAACATATCCCGGAAATGATTTTTCATATATGTTTTATACCGGGTACGTTTTAACAGCCGATGTAACTGAAGCAGAAGATGTAGAAAAATTGCTCAAAAGCAATTTGAACGGGAAAAATGTAGGGATTCGCTGGACCCACGAATCGGATCGTCGCAAGCATTTTTTTACCATCGACAGCTTGAAACGGGATGAAAGTAAACCTCAAAACCTTCTGATTGAATGGGATGGGAAAAGCATCAATGTTGATGAAAAAGGGAAACAGGAACTTATTGTCCCTTCATTAAACGATTTTAAAGTATTGGATGCAACAGTTGCCCGTGATCCGCAACTTTCTGTTGTTGTCAGTTTTTCCGACCCATTGGATAAATTGCAGAATTTTGACGGGTTGGTTACCCTGGATGAAGCTGATAACCTGAAATTTTCGGTTGACAGGAACCAGTTAAAGATTTATCCCGGCAGCCCGCTAACCGGACAAAGGAAACTTACTATTTCACAGGGAATCGAAAACGCGTTAAATTATCCTTTAAAAAACGACCAGGATTATTACCTTGTTTTTGATAATATAAAACCACAGGTCAGGTTGATAGGGAAAGGTGTAATCGTCCCCCAGGACGGGCAGCTTTCAATGCCTATTGAAGCAGTAAGCCTGAATGCTGTCGATTTAAGGATCATCCAGGTTTATGCCGATAATGTATTCCAGTTTTTACAGGGAAATAATCCTGATGAATACGACGACCTGAAAAAAGTAGCCCGCCTGGTTTATTCAGGGAAGGTCGAATTGAAAGCAGAATTTCCTGAACAATTCCTGAAATGGAATACCTACAAGGTAAATATTGCCGACTATGTTCAGTTAGAGCAGGGGGCTTTTTACAGAATTGAAATCCGTTTTAAAAGGGCGTATTCATTGTATAATTGCGGAGAAGTAACAGACAATGAGGCAGATATTTCCAGAATTGAAGAGCAACTGGCTCTCAATGAGGAACAGGAAAGTTGGGACAGGCCGGGTTGGTATGAAAATTATTATTACCCGCAAAATTACGACTGGCAGGAACGTGATAATCCTTGTTCCGATTCGTATTATAATTCATCAAATTTTGTTGCCCGGAATATTTTTGCTTCTTCCCTGGGAATTATTGTAAAGGAAGGGAAAGGGCACAATCTTACATTTGCAATTACCAATCTGAATACCACAATACCTGAACAGGGAGTAAAACTATCTATTTACGATTACCAGAAAAGGTTGATGCAAACGATAGTCTCGGATAACAATGGATTGGCAACTGTTGACCTGGATAAAAAACCCTTTTTGCTGATTGCTGAAAAAGGAAATCAAACCGGTTATTTGCGACTTGATGATGGTTCATCACTTTCATTAAGCAATTTTGATGTTTCGGGACAGGTCGTTCAGGAAGGATTAAAGGGTTTTATTTATGGCGAACGCGGAGTCTGGCGCCCGGGCGATAAGATGTTCCTCACTTTTATTATGGAAGATAAATTAAAAAGCCTTCCTGAAAACCACCCCGTAATTTTCAAACTGATCAATCCGCTCGGACAGGTTGTTGAACGAAGGGTAGCTACATCTGGTACAAACGGTTTTTATCATTTTGAATTTGAAACAAATAACGATTCACCTACTGGCAATTGGGAAGCCTCGATTCAGGTTGGGGGAAGTTATTTTTCAAAACAGATAAAAGTCGAAACAGTAAAACCCAATCGGTTAAAAATCGATTTAAAACTTCCCGAAGTTATCAATGCCGAAAATAATCAGCCTCTGATTCTTAATTCAGCATGGTTACACGGAGCACCGGCGCGTTCTTTAAAAGCTAAAATCGACCTGAAACTGGTAAGAAAAAATACAACTTTCAAAGGATTTGAAAAATACGCTTTTAACGATCCGGCAAAGGATTTTTATCCGCTTGAACAGGAATTTTTTAGCGGACAGCTAAATGAACAGGGTGTGGTTTCAGTCCCGGTCGATTTTCAGGAGATCAGGTCTGCTCCAGGAATGTTAAAAGCGTATTTTACAACACGTGTTTTTGAACAGGGAGGCGACTTTAGTATTAATGTTCAGTCTACTGACGTTTCACCCTATCAAAAATACCTTGGGATTAAAATGCCCGATTCGGAAGATAACTGGTATAAAACCGATACCGATTATGAGCCTGAAATTGTTGTTGTTGACATGAATGGCAATTCTTCTTCAGCCGGTAATATTGAAGTTGAATTGTATAAAATCGATTGGCGGTGGTGGTGGGAATCAGGAGAAGACTACCTTGCACATTATGTAAACGGAAGTTATCAAAGGCCGGTAATGTCGTGGAATTTAAATGGGATTCAGAATAAAACTAAAATTACACTGAATGTAAAATACCGGAACTGGGAAAGTAACGGGCGTTATTTGCTCAGGGTGAAAAATACTGAAACAGGGCAGGCTGCAGGCCTTACTTTTTATATGTCGAAATGGGGTAGCTGGCGTTCGGATGGAATGGCTGATGGTGCTACAATGCTTACAATCAGGGCAGATAAAGAAAAGTACCGGGTAGGTGAGAAGATGAAAGTTACAATTCCTTCTTCGAAAAGCGGTAGGGCACTGGTCAGCATCGAAGGCGGAGATGCCATCAAGGATATTTTCTGGGTTGAAACTTCTGAAAATGCAACTTCATTTGATGTTGAAATCACTCCGGAAATGGCTCCCAATATTTTTGTATTTGTTAGCCTGATTCAACCTTACGGGCAAACCGAAAACGATGCACCGCTTCGTTTGTATGGAGTTATTCCGGTTATGGTTGAAAATCCGGAAACCATCCTGAATCCTCAGATTTCGATTCCGGATGAAATTGAACCGGAGCAGGAATATAAAGTTGAGGTTTCGGAAGAAAACGGGAAGGAAATGACCTATACGCTTGCGATCGTCGATGAAGGATTACTGGGATTGACAAACTTCAAAACACCCGATCCGCATACTTCATTTTATGCGCGGGAAGCCCTTGGGGTATTAACCTGGGATATGTTCGATTATGTGGCTGGCGCTTATGGCGCAAGGCTCGAAAAAGCTTTTGCAGTTGGTGGCGACGAAAGCCTGAACGATGAAGCTAAAAAGAAAGTAAACCGTTTTAAACCGGTGGTTGAATTTGCCGGACCATTTACTTTGAAAAAAGGTGAAAAGAAATCGCATACTTTTAAAATGCCCAATTATGTTGGTGCTGTCAGGGCAATGGTTGTAGCAGGGAATAACGGTGCTTATGGTAATAATGAAAAGGAAGTGAAAGTACGCAAAGCACTAATGCTTTTGGCAACTTTGCCTCGTGTACTTGGTCCCGGAGAAACATTTACTTTGCCTGTCGATGTTTTTGCCATGAAAGAAAATGTAGATGAGGTAAAAGTTTCGATAGAATGCAGTGAAATTTTTGAAAACGAAACTTTAGAAAAAGAAATTGTTTTTA
>JAFGGF010000299.1 GCA_016930735.1 Prolixibacteraceae bacterium | reverse complement strand
GAGGCTGCACCAACATAAATTACTGCAACTCCACCTGAAAGTTTTGCCAGCCTTTCCTGAAGTTTTTCCTTATCGTAATCTGAAGTGGTAACTTCAATTTGTTTTTTAATCTGAGAAACTCTTGCAGCAATATTTTCCGGTGCTCCTGAACCATTAACAACAGTAGTGTTTTCTTTGTCGACGGTTATTTTTTCAGCCTGACCAAGATCTTCCAAAGTAGCCTGTTCCAGTTTCATGCCTTTTTCTTCAGTAATAACTGTTCCGCCTGTAAGTATCGCAAGGTCTTCCAGCATTTCTTTCCTGCGGTCTCCAAATCCCGGGGCTTTAACAGCACACACTTTTAACGAACCACGTAATCGGTTTACAACCAGAGTGGCCAGTGCTTCACCGTCAACGTCTTCAGCAATGATCATTAAAGGACGTCCGGTTTGAGCTGATTGTTCCAGGATAGGAAGGAGGTCTTTCATTGTGCTGATCTTTTTATCGTGGATCAGGATGAAAGGATTTTCAAGTTCAGCAGCCATTTTTTCTGTATCGGTAACAAAATATGCTGATAAATATCCACGATCGAATTGCATACCTTCCACAACATCAACATAAGTATCGGTACCTTTTGATTCTTCAATAGTGATAACACCTTCCTTATGAACTTTTTTCATAGCTTCGGCAATTAATTCGCCAATTGTTGAATCGTTGTTTGCAGAAATTTTTGCTACGGATTCGATTTTTGCATAATCATCACCAACATTTTGCGATTGGTCGGCAAGGCTTTCAACCACTTTGGTTACTGCTTTGTCAATTCCGCGTTTCAGATCCATCGGATTTGCTCCTGCAGCTACATTTTTTAACCCAACAGTTACAATCGATTGTGCCAAAACAGTAGCAGTTGTTGTACCATCTCCGGCATCGTCTCCGGTTTTCGATGCAACTTCTTTTACCATTTGTGCACCCAGGTTTTCATATGAATCTGATAATTCAATTTCTTTTGCTACAGTAACACCGTCTTTTGATATTTGAGGTGCACCAAATTTCTTTTCAATAACAACATTTCTCCCTTTTGGTCCCAATGTGACCTTCACGGTGTCAGCTAACTTGTCGACACCTTTTTTTAGCAAATCTCTTGCTTCGATATCGAATTTAATTTCTTTTGCCATTTTTATTTCTTTTAATTGATTTAAGCAATGTATAAAACGTCGGTTTGCGACATAAGTAAATAATCTTCACCATCGATGTTTAATTCTGTCCCGGAATATTTTCCGTAAAAAACAACATCGCCGGTTTTAATTTCCATAGGTTCGTCTTTTTTATCAGCTCCAACTAAAACAACTTTACCAACCTGTGGTTTTTCTTTTGCTGAATCGGGAATGATAATTCCGCTTGAAGTTTTTTCTTCGGCCTCCTGCGGTTGAACCAGGATTTTACCTGCCAGAATTTTACCTTTTAAATCTGCCATTGTGTTTTAAATTTTATTATTAAACATTATTTTCAAAAATCGACACCGTGCAATATCATATTTTATGCCAAGCGGCACGAGTCGTATTTTTAAAGGAATATAAGGACAAATTTGCATTTATATTTAATTTATGTAATAGCTTTTAAAGTGTAATAATTTGAAAATCAGAATTTTAAAAACGATGTCATTTTTTATGACAGGGTGTCAGAAATAAAAAAGGCTGTTATATTTATAACAGCCTTCCTGCATTTTATAATAAAATTACTGATTGTCTTCGTCAGTATAATTATCATCCGATGTTTGCGTATTTGTAGTTGGAGCAGCAGTCGGAAAATTCGGTACAGTTGTAGGATCAATTGCATTATCGATTTGTTCCTGAATCATCGATTGGTCAACTCCTGCCTTGTTACGCGGAATAGATGCAGAACCTGCAATTGCCAGTACTAAAAGGAGCGCTGCCAGGGTCCAAGTTGCTTTTTCCAGGAAATCAGTAGTTTTCCTGACCCCCATTACCTGGCCAGAGCTTTGGAAGTTACTAGCAAGCCCGCCACCTTTTGAGTTTTGTACCAACACAATTAAAACTAAAAGGATACAAACGATAAAAATTAATATTGTAATTAATATATACATGATTGATTGATTAATTTTTTAACATATTGATTTCTTCAATCCGGCCTGCAAAGTAAATACTTTTTTCCGGAAATTTCAAACTTAATTTTTGGAAAGCTTCAGTAGCTTTGTCATATTTTTTTTGCTGAACAAGGATTTCTGCAAATGTCTCTGTAATAAAATCTTCATTTTCAGTTACACTTTCAGCAGAAAAGTCGTTTCCCGGTACATTTTCACTATCTTCCTTTTTTATTCGAAGAGAAGGTTGTGACGCAATAAAATTGGTAATCAGGTCGTCAACTTTATTTTTTTCACTGGTCATTTTTTCTGAAAAATATTCACCGGAATGTGATAATCCGCGATCCTGTGCCACTAAATCAAATTTGACTTTTTTTGTATCAGAATTCAGAAAATAGTACAGCTTTTCTCGGTTACTTATGCGAACTGAATTTTTTTCCAGTTCTTTTTGAAAATCAGTATGGTTAAGAACCTTTAAATTTTTCAGATACAAAATCCAGGCAGTTTGGAAATGAGGGAATTCTTCTGTCAGCTTTTTAAATTCCGCTAAAGTTTCTTTATTTAACAAATCAGGATTCTCAAAGTATTTTTTTATTATTTCCATATTACCAGTTAGCAACAGTTGCATTAAATATATCTTCCAGAATTTTATCCAGAATTTCAGTTACCAGGTCTTCTTCAACATCACTTAAAATTGCTGTACTTTCATAATCTGCAAAAGCTGAAAAGTTACGTTCAAAATCCTGTTCATGTTCTATATTATTAGTGAATTTCAGGCTGATTGTTATTGTTAACCTGTTTTGTGCAGCCAGGTCTCCTTTCTGGATAGAAACCGGACGTACTTCATAATTAGTTATAGTGCCTGAGTATTCGAGGTCTCCCGATTCTTCAGTTTCATTCAGCGATGTTTGTTTCTGTAGTTTTTCTTTTAACGATTCGGTTAGTTGCTGGCTAAGTGTCGGATTTATTAACTTGGACCTGTTTGGGAAGTATGCTACTGAATATGTTTTAACATCGGTTGGCAGATTTACGGTAGTAAAACCATATTTTATTGAGCAGGAAGAAAATATGACAGCGATAAAAAGTATTGGGAGTATTACGTATTTAATCTGTATTTTTGCCATGTTGTTATCCTTTTATATCATATTCTTTGATTTTCCGGTAAAGTGTCCGTTCTGAAATCCCCAGTTCCTGAGCAGCATATTTCCTTTTTCCCTTGTGTTTTTCAAGGGCTTTTGTAATCAGTTCAATTTCTTTGTCTTCCAGCGACAGTGATTCTTCAACAAATTCTTCCGTATCCTGAATGTTTTTTTCCATTGGATCGATATGGATCGATTTGGAAGGGATATCATCCGGTACAGCCCCTTCATCTGTATATAATTTTCTGATAATCCGGGAATGATCGCCGTGAAGAGTTTCTCCCTCTCTTTCATGCATCAGGTCAAGTACCAGCTTTTTCAGGTCGTTCATATCTTTTTTCATATCAAATAAAACCTGATATAAAATTTCGCGTTCGCTGTTGAAAGCCTTTTCTCCTGAAGGTTTAACTAGTGCAGGCAAATTATTCGAACCGGCATTTGGCAGATAAGTCCTGAGTACTTCAGTTGTTATCTCCCTTTTTTCTTCAATGATAGAAATTTGTTCTGTAATATTTTTTAACTGCCTGACATTCCCCGGCCAGTGGTAATTCATCAGGACAATTCTGCTGTTTTCGTCCAAAGCAATAGGGGGCATCCTATACTTTTCTGCAAAATCACGGGCAAATTTCCTGAATAACAGAAAAATATCTTCTCTGCGTTCACGCAATGGCAATATTGAAATAGGGACTGTATTTAAACGATAATACAAGTCTTCCCTGAATTTGTTTTTTTCAATGGCAAGCGGGATATCAACATTTGTGGCAGCAATTACCCTGACGTTTGTTTTGATAACCTTTGAAGAACCTACCTTGATAAATTCTCCGGTTTCAAGAACCCTTAGCAAACGTACCTGGGTTGAAAGCGGGAGTTCACCAATTTCGTCCAGGAAAATTGTTCCTCCGTCGGCTTCCTGAAAATATCCTTTTCGATCGGCAAGCGCCCCGGTAAAAGCTCCTTTTTCGTGCCCGAATAATTCTGAATCGATGGTCCCCTCTGGAATTGCACCGCAGTTGACAGCAATATACGGTCCGTGTTTGCGTGCTGAATACTGATGGATTATTTGCGGAAATATTTCTTTTCCTGTTCCACTTTCGCCGTTAATAAGAACCGACAGATCCGTAGGTGCCACCTGAACAGCAACTTCAATAGCCCGGTTCAACCCTCCGGAATTTCCAATTATTCCAAACCTTTGTTTAATCGACTGAATATCCATAATTTCAGTTAAAATAGATTGCAAAGTTATAATTTTTCATTTTGATTGGAATCTTGATTTTTTTAATTAACCTTTTTTTGGTTTCATTAGGTTATATTTGTTATTTAAACAATAGGATATGATTTTTATTGGCATTATTCCGGCCCGTTTTGCATCAACACGGTTTCCGGGAAAACCGTTGGCAGATATAAATGGTAAACCTATGATCCAAAGGGTGTATGAAAATGCAAAAAAAACTTTAAACACAGTGTGGGTTGCAACCGATGATCAGCGGATTTATGATGCTGTTAATAATTTTGGAGGAGATGTAGTTTTTACATCCAAAGATCATAAAAGCGGAACAGACAGGGTAGCTGAAGCCGCAAAAATTATTGAAAAATCCACCGATTTTGATATTGTTATAAATATTCAGGGTGACGAACCATTTATTGAACCCGGACAAATAGGAGCATTAAAGGACTGTTTTTCAGAAAATACTGAAATTGCCACTTTAATAAAGCCTGTACAAACAGAGGAAGAATTATCAGACCCGAATAAAGTTAAAGTTGTTATAGATAAAAATGGAAAAGCCTTATATTTCAGCAGGTCGACTATCCCTTATCTAAGAAATCCGGATAAAAACCGAATTGGAAAATGTGAATATTGGGCTCATATTGGAATGTATGCATACAGAAAAGAAATTTTGCAGAGATTGGCTGAACTTAATCCGGGCAAACTTGAAGTGGCAGAATCACTTGAACAACTCAGATGGCTTGAAAACGGTTTTTCAATTTTAACAGCTAAAACCAATTCAATCGTTTTTGGAATTGATACTCCGGAAGATTTAAAAAAAGCTTTGCAACTTTTTAAATAATTAATTGTCTGTATAAGTGGCGGCATTATTATTGTAAGATATTTTGCCTGAAACTATTAAATCATTTGCCATGAAGATAAGCAGAATAATACCGGTTTTATTGCTGATTATCACTCCATTAATATCCTTTGGATTGACTCAGAATCCTGATCAGAAAAATTTATTTCAGGAAAACGAGTCTGTTGAAACTGCCGGTTTAAAAGTTTACCCCAATCCTGTTAAAGAAAATAAATTTACAGTTTCGGCAGAGAAAGTTTTAAAAGAAATTGAATTGCATAATATTCTTGGACAGAAAACTAAAATTGAGGTCACTAAACTGAGCCTGTTTAAATTTTCAGTATTAATGAATGAAAAGAAAAAAGGGATATACCTTGTAACTGTAATCTTTGATGATGATTCAAAAACGGTGCAACGAATCATAGTTAATTAACCGGTAATGTAATTTGTTTTTATCCTCAAACAGATAAATTTGGTATTGTCGTTAAATTTTTCCTATTTTATTTTCTGTTTTTATATTCTAAAATTTATATTTTGAAGTATTTATTTTTTGCATTATTAATAGCCTGTGGGATAAGTGTTTATTCTCAGCAGGATATTTCACAGGCCAGGGCAACAGCAATTGGTCAGAATGTTACAGTTTCAGGTATTGTTACCAACGGAAGCGAATTGGGACCCATTCGTTATATTCAGGATTATTCAGCAGGAATTGCTGCCTATGGAAGTGCCGTTTCAAATATTAAAAGGGGTGATTCAGTAACAATTTCAGGCACTTTAAAAAATTACAGGAATTTGCTGGAACTTGATCCGATTAATTCTGTTGTAGTTCATTCCTCTGAAAATTTAATTCCTGATCCGATAATTATTACGGTGGGTGAGATCGGTGAAAAGTATGAAGGACAGTTGATACGGATCAATGGGATTGTAATTGAAAATGCGTCCGGATCATTTCAGAATGGAACCAATTATTCATTTACAGATGGTTCTGATATTTCTGAGCTTCGCATCAGTTCAGGTTTACTTATCGGTAAAACAATTCCAACCGGTAATTTTGACCTTGTCGGGATTTGTTCCCAGTTTTCATATAATTCGAATGACACACAAACAGGATATCAGATTTTACCTCGTGATGAAGGTGATATTGTTATTTCAGGTGCTGTTAAAGTAATTGCTCCTCTTGTAGTAACAGATTTCAGCAAATCGGAAATCACTTTATCGTGGCAAACCGATGTTGAAGGGTACAGTTGTATAATTTATGGTTCAGAATTTAACCAAAGTTCCTTAAATAATCTGGTAGTTGCAGCTTCTGTTTCATCTGCTGAGGGATTTTTAAACGAAGCTACAGTTACCGGGCTCGATCCTGCAACTGTAATATATGCACAGGGTTATACCATTGTTGGAAATGATACTGCTTTTACAGGGATCAGGGCTTTTGGAACGGAATCAAATTCGACCGGTAATATTGAAGTTTATTTTAATACGGAGGTAGATCATTCTGTTGCAACAAATAAAAATGCTGAAATGCTTTACAAATCATTCGACGAAAAACTCATTGAATTTATCGATGAGGCGACGGAATCGATTGACCTGGCAATTTACAATATTAATAATTCAGGGATCAGTAATATTACCGATGCTTTAAATAATGCCCACAACAGAGGAGTGAAGGTCAGGGCTATTACTTGCGGAACTACAGCCCATTTTGGTTTGGATAACAGTGGTTCAGACATTCCGGATTTTTCGGTTTTAGCAGGGCCTGATGATAATGAGAGAGAAGGAATTATGCACAATAAATTTATGATTATCGATGCCAGTTCTGAAAATGCTGAAAGACCAATTGTTTGGACAGGGTCTACAAATCTGACTGAGGAGCAGGTTGATTGGGATGCCAATAATATGGTTTTTATCCAGGATCAGACTCTTGCAAAAGCATACACCATAGAATTTGAAGAAATGTGGGGAGGAAATGGTTTAGAGCCTGACCTGCAGAACTCAAAATTCGGTAATCTGAAAACTGACAACACTCCGCATGAATTTAAAATTGGCAGCAAACGTGTTGAATGTTATTTTAGCCCTTCTGACGGTACAAACCAGAAAATAATTGAAACAATTGAGTCATCTGACATACAACTTGATGTAGCTACAATGCTGATAACCAGATCTGATATTGCTGATGCAATTGAAAAAGTCAGTCAGAATGGAGTGAAAGTACATATTATTACCAATGTGGAAAGCAGTAATTCAACCACTGTTAATAATATTTTGGAAAATGAATTAGGCAATAATTACATTTTTGATAATGTTGCTCCTTATATTCTTCATAATAAATATGCCATTGTCGATCATTTTAATGATTCTTCTGATCCGTTGGTTTTAACCGGAAGCCACAACTGGAGTTCCGCAGCAAATGACAATAATGATGAAAATACCCTTATAATTCATGATGAAATAATTGCTAATCTGTATTACCAGAATTTTGTAGCACGGTTCACTCAGAATAATGGTGTCATAAATGCGTCAGAATTAATAAATTTAGATAGTGAGAATATTAAAGTGTATCCGGTACCGGCCATTGATGTATTAAATATTACAAGTAATTCTGTAATCAAAAAAGTTGAAATTTTTAATATTTCAGGAGTTTTACTGAAACAGGAAATCACAAATTCTGATATTGTGAAATTTAGTACTGTTTTTTTAATGCCGGGAATTTATTTTATAAAGGTGATTGATTCAAAAGGGAATTCTAAAAACATTAAAATACTGAAAGAGTAATTTATAGGCCGAAATTAAAGCCTTTTTCAAGAAACTCTTTATATTTCTTTTTATTAAAACGGTAATAAAAAGCTCCTTTTTTTGATGATTCTTTTTCTTTTTCATCAAGCTTTTTCAGAAGTCCCATTGACAATAATTTCCTGCGGAAGTTTCTTTTGTCAAAGGGAGACTGGTAAATGGCTTCATATAAACCCTGTAACTGAGGAATTGTAAATTTTTCAGGAAGAAGTTCGAATCCGATCGGTTGAGTCCTTGCCCTGATCCTGAGTTTACGGATTGCTTTTTTTACCATTTCAGAATGGTCAAAAATTAAAACTGGAAGTTCTGAAATAGGTATCCAGGAAGCACCGTGTTTTTTTACCAACTCCCTGTCGTAGTCATTTATTTTTATGAGTGAGAAATAAGCCACAGATACTATCCTGCCACCCGGATCCCTGTCAATATTACCAAATGCATATAATTGTTCCATATAAACATTTTGTAATCCGGTCAATTCAAAAACTACTCTTTTTGCAGCTTCATCAACACTTTCTTCTTTTTTTACAAAACCACCCATTAAAGACCATTCGCCTTTGGCCGGTTCAAAGTTACGTTTGAGAAGCAATAATTTTAATTCATGTTGACCTTCATCGAATCCAAAGATTATAGAATCGATTGCTACAAGTAGTTTATCCTCATTTTTGTAAAAGCTCATAGCTGGAAGTTAATCTGTCATTGGCCATTCACCATTTTCTTTATCCTTCAGGTAAGTTTCGATATGGCGGTCTTTTTTTACCTGGTAAATATCTTCAAATGTTACAATAATACCGGTTTCAAGCACATTTCCGAATGAATCGTTAATAACAGTACCAAATGTTTTCATCGAAGGTGAAAGGTTCATGTAGGAGTTGATTAAAGGAGGTATGTTTTCGCCAAATTCACGTACCTTTTGAACCAGTATTTTATAATCTTCATTATAGTCACCTCCGTTAAAAAGTTCTCTCATCTTTTCTTCATCCATTTCAAATTCAACAGGTTTGTAAGGATAAACAAGATTTTCACGATCGCGAAAATATTTTTTAAAGAAAAATTGTATTAGGTTTCGTGCTTCGCTGTGGAAATGGGTATACATGGTAATTTTCCCGAAAAAGTATTTTATTTCAGGGTGGTCAACGGTTAATGCTCCAAGCCCGTCCCATAAATTATCCAATGCGAAAAGTGCTTTTGCCCCTGCTTTGCTCGACTGGTAAGCAGGTTGCACAAAAGATCTTCCAAGTTCAAGAGTATAAGGTATATATTCTTTGCAGAATTTTTTAGAAAAGTGGAAATAACTTGTTGTAGCCAGCTTAATCGTCCCGTTTTTATCTTTTGGTGCTTCACTGCAAATAATATATCTGTAACCTCCCAATATTTCCAGCGAATCGGGATCCCAAACGATAAGTTGTTTATATGGAATTTCAGCTGTATCGTAAATATCAATATCGGTTTCTTCACCGGTTCCCCCTCCGGCATTTCTGAAAGTTAGTTCCCTTAGCCTCCCGATTTCCTTTAAAACAGAAGGAGAATCATGTGCTGTAATTACATAAATTTCATTCCCCCCTTTATTGGTTTTTCTGAGCAATTTTTCAGGTGTAAGCTCTGCAATTATTTCACTTTTGGGGACAGGTGCAATAATTTCTTTCATCTTCATTTTATATGCTCTATTTGAAAATTGGACTATAAAATTAAAAATATTTGTTTAGAAACAGGAATCCGGATCAATTATATATTGGTTTCATATTTGTCTGGCAGGCTGTATACAATTTTTTTTACATAATTTGCCCATTCCTTATGCGATTTAGACTTGTCGAAAGTTTTGTATGAAAGAGGCTTGTCAAAATAAAAAGTGACATTTTTATTTCTATGGCGATAAGTTTCATCAGCAAGGAAAAACATTTCAAGGTTCCATTTTATCCTGAAAAAATTTCTCAGTTTTGCTATCCTGTAAAATCTGTTTGAATTTCTGCCTGTAACAAAAACAGGAATCACATCTCTTTTGTATTCTATTGCCTTAGCGATAAAATGTTTATGCCACTCCAGGTCCATTATTTTACCATTAATTTTTCTGGAAGCAAGTCCTGATGGGAAAACAGTGATCTGATCATCTGAACTGTAAGCTTCATGCAACGCTTTTGCCGCTTCCCGGGCATAACCACCATGTTTGTTAACAGGGACAAAAAGTGGTTTTAATTGTTTGATATTCATTAAAACATCATTTGATAAAAATTTAAAGGATTTGAATTTACCATTTAAGATTTTCATCAGGAGCATACCATCAAAACCACCCAGTGGATGGTTCGAAGCAAAAATGAACCTGCCATTAGCAGGGATTGATTCAAAACCATAAATATCTTCAGTAACATTAAAATCAGTAATTACGGCATTAACAAAATCAACTCCTTCCAGATGCCCGTGTCTTTCCAGGAAATTGTTAATGTAGTCAATATGCATAATCCTATGTATGTATCTGTATACAAATCCGGGAAGGATTTTTGCAACACCGGGGCTTTTATCTGCAACAACTTCCCTGATATTTATTCTTTTAAATTCTTCGGATTTCTGCATCAACTTCAGTTTTTGGCAAATAAACAAAATATGCTCCAAAAAAATAAATTCAATTGCAATAATTATCAATTCTTTTTAATGAACAACTCAAATTTCCAATCAGTTTTCAGGAGTTATTAACGGATGTTAATTATGCGTAATTAACATTTTAAAAACATGATTTTCAATGATTTACAATAATGTGAAATGTAATTTGGTTGCTTTATAAACAAAAAACGAACAAGTTTTTAACATTTAAAAGATTGTTTTAAAGTGGAATAGAATGTCAAAAAGTGTCATAATTTGGAATAAATTTCTATTTTTACGTTATTAAATAGACACTCCTTGAAGTTATGATAAGGTTTTCGGCAAAATATACAGCAACCATCGATGATAAAGGAAGGGTAGTCCTACCTTCTTCTCTTAAGAAAATGATGGGTGGAGATGCTGAAAAACCTATAGCAATCGAGATGGATGTTTTTTCCAATTGCCTGAATATTTACCCTGAAGAACACTGGAATGAGAAGGTGAAAGAAATTGAATCTCGTTTAAACCAGTTCGACGAAGGTGATATAGAGTTGCTTGAGCAGTTTTATGAAAATTTCACAACTGTAAAAATGGCTGCTAACGGGAGGATTAATATCCCAACTGAATTTATGAAATACAGCCGGATTCAAAAAGAGGTGGTTCTTGTTGGTATGGGTAAAATGATCAGGCTTTGGGATATGAAGGAATATGAAAAACGCAAGGGTGAACGTAAGCCTTTGCGAGACATGTACAAGGAAAAATTGGGAAATAAACCCGGATCAGAATAAAATGGGCGCATATCATATACCGGTAATGTTAAACGAAAGTTTGCAGGGCCTGGCAATAAAACCGGGTAGCGATTATGTGGATGCAACATTCGGAGGAGGAGGACATTCCCGTGAAATATTAAGAAGGCTGGGAGATGGGAGGCTTTTTGCCTTCGATCAGGATTTGGATGCAGCCGGTAATGTTATGAATGACAACCGGTTTTTTTTTATCTCTCACAATTTCAGATTCCTGAAAAATTTCCTTGCCTATTATGGAGTGGAGCATGTTGATGGGATTCTTGCAGATCTGGGAGTTTCATCACACGATTTTGATGTAGCAGAAAGAGGATTCTCTTTCCGGTTCGATGGAGACCTTGATATGAGAATGAACCAGAATGCAAAAAAAAATGCCATGCAGGTAATTAACGAATATCCTGAGGAAAACCTTAAAAAAATTTTCCGGGAATTTGGCGAAATAAACAACGCTGGAAAACTTGCTTCTGTAATTGCTGGTTCACGAATAAAAAAGAAAATTGTTACAACTGATCAATTCAGTGAAATTATAAACGATTGTATCACCAAAAAGACCGAAGCAAAATACCTCGCTAAAGTTTTTCAGGCATTACGCATCGAAGTCAACAATGAAATATCGGTCTTAAGGGATTTTTTATCTGCTTCGCTTGATGTGTTAAATCCGGGTGGAAGGTTGGTAATCCTTACCTACCATAGCCTTGAAGACAGGTTAGTTAAAAATTTTATGAAAACAGGTGATTTTGAGGGGAAACAGGAAAAGGATTTTTACGGGAATATTAATTCACCTTTTAAACTGGTAAATCGGAAAGTTATTATTCCGGGAGAAGAAGAACTGAAAAAGAATCCAAGGTCAAGGAGTGCAAAATTAAGAATTGCTGAAAAAATCTGAAACAATGGCTGAGAATGAAGTAAATACTAAAAAACAAAAGAAGGGTGTAAAATCTTTTATTGGTGGTACAATACTTACCGACGAACGTGTAACAAAACAAATACCCTTTGTTTTTTTCCTTGCTTTTCTGGGTTTGATCCTTATAACCAACCGCAATTCTGCAGAAAAAACAATCCGCAAAATTGAAGTATTACAGGATAGTATCAAGGAATTGCGCTCGGAATCAATTACTATTTCAGCAGAATTAATGCAAATAAGCAAACCATCGGAGGTTATTGAAAAAGTCAGGGATGCAAATATTGGCCTTGAGGAACCGGTTAATCCTCCACAAAAGTTGATTATAAAAAAAGACAAATAGAATGGGTGTCAGAAAAACAATAATAGTAAGGATTGCCATCATCTATTTCCTGATGTTTTTATTGGGAGTTATAGTGGTGGTAAAGATTGCTGCCATCCAGAATATTAAAACAGAACGCTGGAAACAGATTGCCGAAAATCTGAATAACAATACCGTTATTACTGAAGCTAACAGAGGAAATATTTATGCCGATGATTACAGTGTTTTAGCGACTTCTGTCCCTGGATATTACGTACGATTGGATTTGGCTGCCCCCGGAGTTAAACAGGTGTACGAGCAGGAAAGCGATTCATTGGCTTATTATCTTTTTTCGATGTTTGGGAATGAATCAAAGGCTAAATACAAACAAAAACTGGACGCAGCCTACCGGAGTGGGAACCGGGGATTTACGATTACACCCCGTAAAGTTGACTATATCGAATTACAGAAAATAAAAAATTTCCCGATCCTCAGGAGGGGGCAGAACAGGGGTGGAAGAATAATTGAAACCGAAAATAAACGGATTTTACCACTTGGTTCACTTGCAGCCAGGACAGTGGGCACCCTTAACAAGGGAGCTTACGGAGGCGTTCATGGTAATATAGGTTATACCGGAATTGAAGGTGCCTTTGAACCTTATCTTAAAGGAGAACCTGGAATTGGGTATAAACAGAATCTTTCCGGGAGATGGGTTACCCGTACTGAAATTGAACCACGTGACGGTATGGATATTATTACTACACTGAATATAAAACTTCAGGATATTGTTGAAACAGCTTTGTTAGGGCAATTGAATAAAAGCCAGGCAGATTGGGGCACTGCTATCCTCATGGAAGTAAAAACCGGCAAAATTAAGGCTATTGCAAATTTTGGGGTTGCTGACACTGATGAAAATACCAATAATAATATATACACTGAAAATTACAATTATGCACTTGGCCATGCCGGCTGTTATGAGCCTGGTTCAACTTTTAAACTGATGTCGCTGATGGTTGCGATGGAACAGGGATTGGTTGATACAAGTGATGTATATGATACCGGTAACGGGATTTGGAAATACAAAGACCGGACTGTTTACGACAGCGACTGGAGATATGGCGGGCATGGTGTAATGACTGTAAAACAAATATTTGAAAAATCTTCCAATGTAGGTGTTGCTAAAATAATCACTTCCTGTTACGAAAAGAAACCCAAGGATTATGTTGACAGGCTTTATGATTTCGGGTTGAATAAACCACTGAATATAGAAATTATAGGGGAGGGTATTCCATTTATGAAATACCCGGGAGAAAAAGACTGGTGGGGGACAACACTTGCCTGGATGTCATACGGTTATGAAATTAAAATGACTCCTTTACAGGTACTCACATTTTATAATGCAGTAGCTAATAACGGGAAAATGGTAAAGCCATCTTTGATAAAAGAAATCAGGGATGGTGGCATTGTAGTTAAAAATTTTAAGCAGGAAGTTTTAAATCCTATGATTGTATCGAAAGAAACGCTGGGCAAGGCTAAGAAGATGCTGGAAGGGGTCTGCGAATCCGGAACCGGAACAAATGTGAGCAGTAAGGTATTTAAAATTGCCGGTAAAACCGGGACTGCGCAGATTGCAGCAAATGGAGAATACCCCAAAGGTTTATACCTGGCTTCCTTTGCAGGTTATTTCCCGGCTGACGATCCTGTTTACTCAATGATTGTAACTGTAAATAGTCCCAGAGGAGGAATTTATTATGGAGGTTCGGTTGCAGGACCCGTATTTAAGGAAATAGCTGAGAAAGTTTATGCTCGTGAAATAGGCATTACAAAGCTTGCTGAATCTGATGATACAGATAATTCTCAATTACCGGAAATAAAAAATGGCAGGCAGGAAGATATTCTGGAAGTTCTAAATCATTTAAAACTAAATACAGTTCAGGCTGATGTGCGCTCTGATTATGTTGAAGTGAAATCAGGAGAAGGTACAGTTCAGGTTGAGGGAAAGGAAATCCCGGAAGGAAAAGTTCCTGATGTAATGGGAATGGGTGCCAGCGACGCTGTTTTTTTACTGGAGAATGCAGGATTGAGTGTAAAAGTACAGGGTATGGGTAAAGTGAAAAAACAATCGTTGTTGCCCGGTTCGGGCTTCAGGCAGGGGCAATTGATTTATATAACATTAAGTTGAATTGAATGATCAGTTTGAATGAAATATTATCAAAATTAAAATCGCCCCGGATTGTAGGGAGTATCAAAAAAGATGTGGTCGGACTTGCATTTGATTCAAGACTTGTGAAGTCAGGTTATCTCTTTGCCGCAATTAAAGGTACACGCAGTGATGGCCACGATTATATTCCGGTAGCTGAAGAAAACGGTGCAGGAGTAATTCTTTGTGAGAAATTACCTGACGAAATTCATCCTGATATTACCTACATTGAAATAGCAGACAGTGAGAAAAACCTTGGATTTATTGCATCCGCTTTTTATGGAAATCCTTCATCTAAATTGAAAGTAGTTGGAGTTACCGGCACAAACGGCAAGACCAGTATAGCAACATTGCTTTACAGACTGTTTAACAAACTGGGATATAAATCAGGATTAATATCCACCATAAAATATTTTACAGGGGAAAAAGAGTGGCCGGCAACACATACTACTCCCGATGCAATTCAGATACAAAACCTTTTTTCGAAAATGGTCACTGAAGGTTGTGAGTATTGTTTTATGGAAGTCAGTTCGCATGCAATTGTCCAAAATCGTATTGCAGGAATAGAATTTGCAGGCGGTATTTTTACCAATATTACACTCGACCATCTTGATTATCACAAAACATTTGCGGAATATATAAAAGCCAAAAAGGGATTTTTTGACCAACTCCCTGAAAATAGTTTTGCAATAATTAATGCCGATGATAAAAACGGGAAGATTATGGTTCAGAACTCTTCAGCCAGGGTTGTAACCTATTCAACACGTGCCGTTGCCGATTACAAATGTAAAGTTCTTGAAACTCATTTCGATGGGATGTTGCTTAATCTCGACAATGCTGAGATCTGGACAAAATTCATAGGGAAATTCAATGCATATAATCTGCTTGCTGTTTATGCAACTGCCCTGTGCCTTGGTGAATCAAGAGAAGAAGTCCTGACCTGCCTCAGCACACTTGATTCTGTAAGGGGCAGGTTTGAAACCATCCGCAGCCTCGACGGGAAACTGGCAATTGTTGATTATGCTCATACTCCGGATGCATTACGGAATGTACTGGAAACCATTACCGGGATCAGGAAGGGTGACGAACAGGTTATAACGGTTATCGGAGCAGGTGGAGACCGTGATAAATCCAAAAGGCCGTTGATGGCAAAAGAAGCCATTTCTGCCAGCGATAAAGTTATCCTTACATCTGACAATCCGCGTACCGAAATCCCTGAAGATATAATTGCAGATATGGAAAAGGGGATTGATCCTTCGCAGGTTCAGAAAGTGCTTTCAATTGTAAACCGGAAGGAAGCTATTAAAACAGCCTTAATGCTGGCAAAATCAGGCGATATTATTCTTGTGGCTGGCAAGGGACATGAAAATTATCAGGAAATAAAGGGTGTTAAACACCATTTTGATGATAAAGAAGAAATTGAAAAAATATTTGGGTTGATATGATTTATTATTTATATGAACTTTTACAGGATTCTGATATCCCCGGCATAGGAATGCTGCAATATTTGTCGTTCCGTTCAGCAGGTGCGGTAATCCTTTCCTTGTTTATAACCATGGCTTTTGGTAAAAAGCTGATCCGTTATCTTCAGAGAAAACAAATCGGGGAGGAAATTCGTGATCTGGGGCTTGAAGGGCAACTGCAAAAAAAAGGTACCCCGACTATGGGAGGAATTATTATCCTTTTGTCAATTATCATCCCAACTTTATTGTTTGCCAAGATCCATAACATATACATCATTATAATGCTGGTAACAACTACCTGGCTTGGATTGATCGGTTTTATCGATGATTATATTAAAGTATTCTTGAAAAACAAGAAAGGTTTAGCAGGCAAATTTAAAATTCTGGGGCAGGTTAGCCTGGGAATTATGGTTGCTGCAACCATTTATTTCAGCGATGAAATACTGGTTCGGGAAAAGGTTCGGGATGCAAAAGGTGATCCTAAAATGGAAACCGTTATTACTTCCCAGGCCGGAGACCAGACACAGGAGTTTGTAACGGAAGATGTAAAATCAACCCGGACAACCATACCATTTTTTAAACTGAATGAATTTGATTATAAGTGGTTGGTTTCTTTTGCCGGTGAAAAAGCTGAATACTGGCGTTGGGCAATCTATGCACTTGCCATTATTCTGATTATTACATTTGTTTCAAATGCTGCCAATTTAACCGACGGTCTTGACGGGCTTGCGACGGGAACCTCGGCAATAAGTGGAGCAACACTCGGAGTGCTGGCTTATGTGAGCGGTAACGTAATTTATGCTGAATACCTGAATATAATGTACCTGCCAAACATTGGCGAGCTGACCATTTTTATTGCAGCTTTTATAGGGGCTACAGTTGGATTCCTCTGGTATAATTCTTATCCGGCCCAGGTTTTTATGGGCGATACAGGGAGCCTGGCCTTAGGCGGAATTCTGGCGGTTTTTTCAGTGATCATCCGAAAAGAAATTCTGATCCCGTTGTTGTGTGGGATTTTTATGCTCGAAAATTTCTCGGTTATCATTCAGGTATTCTGGTTCAAATTAACACGCATACGATACGGAGAGGGAAGGAGAGTATTCCTGATGAGTCCGATACATCACCATTACCAGAAAAAAGGAATCCCGGAAGCAAAAATTGTAACCCGGTTCTGGATCGTGGGTATTGTATTGGCTGTAGTGACTGTTTTAACATTGAAAGTCAGGTAAAATGAACGAGAGAGTAGTAGTTCTCGGAGCAGGAGAAAGCGGGGTAGGCGCTGCTATTCTGGCTAAAAAAAAAGAATTTGAAGTTTTTGTTTCCGATTCAGGTGAAATAAAAAAAAACTATAAAGAAGTTCTTCGACAGTATGAAATAGATTTTGAAGAGGGGAATCACTCTTTGGAAAAAATCCTGAATGCAGCCTTGGTAGTAAAAAGCCCGGGAATTCCCGATTCTGCACCACTGATTAAAAAGTTGCAGAAATCGGTTCCTGTTATTTCTGAAATTGAGTTTGCAGGGAGGTTTTTTACCGGGAAGACCATTTGCATTTCAGGAAGTAACGGTAAAACTACCACCACATTGCTCACTTACCGGATTTTAAAGGATGGTGGTTTAAATGTGGGTGTGGCGGGGAATGTAGGAAAAAGTTTTGCCAGGCAGGTTGCCGAAGAGGATTTTGACATTTACGTGATTGAACTGAGCAGTTTCCAGTTGGATGGGATGTTTGATTTTAAAGCTGATGTGGCTATCCTTTTAAATATCACTCCCGACCATTTGGACCGGTATGGTTACAACATGGACAATTACACCGATTCAAAATTCAGGATTATTCAGAACCAGGGGAAAGATGATTTTTTCATCTACTGTTCCGATGATCCTGTAATTAACAAGGAAGTTAAAAAGAGAAATATAAACGCTGTTCAGTTGCCATTTACACTTGGAGAGTTGGAAGGCAATGGAGCAGGAATTGAGAGAAGCGAAATAAAAATACAATTGAACCAAAAACAATTCAGCATGTCGATTCTGGATTTATCATTACAAGGGAAGCATAATTCCTACAACTCAATGGCTGCAGGCATTGCAGGTATGGTATTTAACATCCGCAACCAGCAATTGCGCGAAAGCCTTACAGCTTTTAAAGGGGTGGAACACAGGCTTGAACATTTTATGGTTGTACATGGAATTGAATTTATTAACGATTCGAAAGCAACCAACATTAATTCAACCTGGTATGCACTTGAAAGTATTAATAAACAGATTGTGTGGATAGCAGGTGGAATTGATAAAGGGAATGATTATTCCATGCTTACCGATCTGGTGAAATCAAAGGTAAAGGCTATTGTTTGCCTTGGTAAAAACAATTCTAAAATTCATGAAGCGTTTGATAAAATAGTGGATGATATCGTCGATGTTTACGATATGCAAAGTGCGGTTAAATCGGCTTATTATCTGGCGAGAAATGGAGATGCAGTGTTGCTTTCGCCGGCATGTGCGAGTTTCGACCTTTTTGAAAATTATGAAGACAGGGGTGCACAGTTTAAACTTTCGGTGCGCGATCTGTAAAAATTGCAGGTTATATGGAATATGCATTTAAACGGTTTATTAAAGGCGACCGAGTTATCTGGACGGTCCTGCTGTTGCTTTCACTGTTTTCTATACTGATTATTTACAGTTCTACCGGAGCCCTGGCTTATCGTGTTGCCGGTGGAGCAACCCTGAAATATCTGATCAGGCAGGGAGTTTTTCTTGCTTTCGGATTTGGGATTATCCTTTTTATGGTTCATGTTATCCCGGTTAAATTGTATGCAATTATTTCGCATTTTCTAGTTTACATTAGCATTGGTTTATTATTGTTTGCATTTGTACAAAAGCTCATGGGCCATTCAGGAGATTCTTCGGGTCGTACTGTTTATCTGGGATTTTTTTCATTCCAACCTGCCGAAATTGCAAAAATTGCACTTATCATGTTTACTGCCAGGATTCTTGGTAAAAATCAAAAATCGAAAGAAGAACTTAAAAAAGCATTTTTTCAGATAATAATTTACACAGCTGTAATTTGCGGGATCATCTTTTTATCCGACTTTTCCACATCAGCCCTGTTGTTTGCAACCATTATGGCTATGATGTTTGTTGGCCGCATCCACTGGAAATATTTATCAATGGTTGTATTAACCGGCGTCGGGTTGGTTTTGATAATTTATTTTACTGCCGACCATTTGCCATCTCAACTTGCACGTGTCGGAACGATCAAGGGAAGGCTTGAAAGGTTTATTCACGGCGATCCGAATTCCGAACAGGGGATTACCCAGGCTGATTATGCAAAACTGGCAGTTTATGAAGGGGGCTTATTTGGTAAAGGTCCGGGGAAATCTGATGTAAGTAATTATATGGCATCAGCTTATAACGACTTTATTTTTGCAATCATTGTTGAAGAATACGGATTAATCATTGCAGGATTAATCATCCTTCTTTACATGATCTTTTTTTACCGAAGTGTGGTCATTATTATGCGAACTTCGCGGACTTTCCCGGCTTTTCTGGTAACCGGACTGTCTCTTTTA
Organism: Prolixibacteraceae bacterium; assembly: GCA_016930735.1. Classification (GTDB taxonomy): domain Bacteria; phylum Bacteroidota; class Bacteroidia; order Bacteroidales; family Prolixibacteraceae; genus JABMQB01. The sequence goes on along the minus strand of JAFGGF010000299.1, from coordinate 1,950 downwards.
CTGGTTTTTCAGGCGATGATAAATATCGGGGTTTCGGCAGGCATAATGCCGGTTACAGGTCAACCTTTGCCATGGGTGAGCATGGGGGGGACTTCCATGATTTTCACTTCAGTAGCCTTCGGATGTATTATCAGTGTAAGTTATTACAACCAGAAAAATAAACAAATGAAGGAGTTGCAGCCGGTACAGGTTAATACTCCTGATGAAGATGTTGTGATGAAATAATATGCAGCAGAAACGAATCATAATAAGTGCAGGAGGAACCGGGGGACATATTTTCCCGGCACTCGCTGTTGCAGGTGAAATTAAGGAACGATTTCCCGATTTGGAAATTCTGTTTGTAGGTGCTCTTGGAAAAATGGAGATGGAAAAAGTCCCAGCAGCAGGATTTAAAATCGTTGGGCTTCCGGTAATGGGATTTCCCAGGAAACCTGGATTAAAATGGTTCAAATTCCTGAAGATGTTGATGCAAAGCAATAAAAGGGCAAAACAAATTATCAAAGAATTTAAACCCGATCTCGCTGCCGGTTTTGGCGGATTTGCTAGTGGTCCTGTGCTAAGGATAGCTGCAAAGAAGGGAATACCTGCAATTATTCAGGAACAAAACTCTTATGCAGGGATTACCAATAAATTACTGAGCAAAAAGGTTAAAAAGATTTGTGTTTCGTATGAAAACATGGAACGGTTTTTCCCAAAGGAAAAACTGGTTTTTACAGGAAATCCGGTACGGAAAAACCTGACCGGGAAACTGCCCGGAAAAGATATTTCATCTGAATTTTTCAATCTGAACAAAAAGGATAAAGTGATTTTAATAATTGGCGGAAGCCTGGGAGCCAGGTCAATAAATAATGCAGTCCTTAACAACCTTGAAAAAATACGAAAATCGGATGTGAAAATAATCTGGCAAACCGGTGCTATTTATTACGATGAAATGGTTCAGAAAACCAAAAAAAACAAACCTTCTAACCTTTTCATCCATAAATTCCTGCAGCAAATGGATATGGCATACGATGTTGCCGATATTATAATATCAAGAGCAGGTGCAGGAACAATTTCAGAGCTGTGTTTAGTTGGTAAACCTGTAATCCTTGTTCCGTCTCCCAATGTGGCTGAGGACCACCAGACTAAAAACGCAAAAGCTTTGGAAAGCCAAAATGCTGCTATTCTCATAAATGATAAAGATATTCATGATCAGTTATTTGATGAGGCATTTGTTCTGATAGGAAATGAAGAACGTTTAAAAGATTTGTCAGAGAACATTAAAAAACTGGCAAAACCGGATGCAACCAAAAGAATTGTTGAAGAAATGATCGGTTTAATAAAATGAATTTAAATCTGCAACATATCGACAATGTATATTTCCTTGGGATCGGAGGGATAGGGATGAGTGCCCTTGCCCGTTATTTTAAGCACCTTGGGAAATCGGTTGCAGGTTACGATCTGACTAAGACAGATCTTACAGATGAGTTGGTCAGGGAAGGAATTGATGTTTTTTATGATGAAAATGAAAAATACATACCTTCTAAATTTAAAAGGGAAAATACAATTGTAATTTATACACCTGCAGTACCAACAGAACATAAAGGATATTGCTGGTTAAAAGAAAATCAGTTTACCTTTTTTAAAAGAGCACAGGTGTTGGGTATGCTTTGTAATCCGGGAAAAAGTATTGCAGTTGCCGGAACACATGGGAAAACCACTGTTTCTTCCATGGCATCAGTAATTTTAAAGGAATCTTCGGCTGGATGCGGAGCTTTTCTTGGGGGGATTTTAAAAAACTATAATTCAAACCTGATTTTACCTGAAAATGAAAATCAATGGATTGTAACTGAGGCTGATGAATACGACCGGTCGTTCCTGAACCTTTTCCCAAAAATTGCACTGATAACAGCGATCGACCCTGATCACCTGGATATTTACGGAACATTTAATGAACTAAAAAAGTCATTT
>JAFGGF010000298.1 GCA_016930735.1 Prolixibacteraceae bacterium | reverse complement strand
GGGACATCAGAAATGGTTGCCCGGGCAATTTTGAAAGCCGTTCAGGAGACTGGAATGCCTGAAGGTGTATTTTCTTTGGTCCACGGATTTTCAATCGAAGTGGGAATGGCAATAGTAACCCACCCGGAAATAAAAGCAATTGGTTTTACAGGGTCGTTTAAAGGTGGGAAAGCCTTGTTTGATGCTGCTAATAAACGTGAGGTGCCTATTCCGGTTTTTGCGGAAATGGGTAGTGTAAATCCGATGTTTATTTTACCCGGCGCTTTAAAAGAAAAAAATGAGATTATAGCCAAAGGTCTTGTTGGATCGGTTTCACTTGGAGTTGGGCAGTTCTGTACAAACCCGGGTTTGGTTATAACTTCGAAATCGGAAGATTCAGTAAAATTCCTTCAGAATATCAAATCTTATAATGCTGAACTTCTGCCAGGAGTGATGCTTTCAGAACAAATTAAAAAGAATTATTCAAAAGGTGTTTCCGTACTTAAAAGTACAGAAGGTGTTGAATTACAGAGTATAGGCTCAGGTGATGAATCCGGGAACAACGTGAGAGCACATGTGTTTTCAACAAATTTCGAATCTTTTGAAAAAAATAAGTCTCTTTCAGAAGAAGTATTTGGTCCATCAACTTTGAATGTTTCAACCAACGATAAGCAAGAAATGCTTAGATTGGCTGAGAACCTTGAAGGGCATTTAACTGCAACAATTCATGGAACAAATGAGGATCTTCTGGAGTATTCCGATCTGATTCAGATTCTTGAACAAAAAGTGGGACGTTTGATTTTTAATGGTTTCCCTACTGGTGTTGAAGTTTGCCATTCGATGGTTCATGGCGGTCCGTATCCGGCAACAACGGCACCACAAAGTACTTCGGTGGGGACAGCCGCGATTAAACGTTTTTCGCGCCCGGTTTGTTACCAGGATTTTCCGCAATCGGTATTGCCAAATGAACTGAAAGACGGGAATCCGTTAAATATCTGGAGAATGGAAAATGGAGAGATGAGAAAATAAAAAGTTGGAATAAGTGGGAGTATCATTCAAAGCTGTCCTTTTCTAAATAAATAAACCTCAACCTGAATTTTTTCGTATCCTTAATTGTTTATTTTTGTAGCCCGGAAAATGAAAACAAACGATTTGATAAAAAATATTTTAGATATAGTAATTGCAATTATTCTTAAACCTGCTGACTTTTGGGAAGGGCAAAAAGAGAAAACTTACAAGCAATGGCAGTTGTTTGGTAATTATTTTTTCCCGCTGGTTATGGTTGCCTCAGTTGCTGTGTTTTTAGGAGCCTGGTTTTCGAGTACACATTTTTATATACAATACGCTTTTTTTAAGACTATTCGGGAATTTTTACTTTTTATTGCCCTCTATTTTTTATGTATTTTAATAATTAATCAGTTAATAAATACATTCGAGGGAGAGAAAAATACTGAAGCTGTTAAAATACTGGTCACATTTTCATTGATCCCGTATTTATTGACCTCGTTTATAACAGGCCTTTTCCCCGGACTTTACATAATCAACGTGGCAGGGCTTTACAGTGCCTATCTTTTTTGGATTGGAGCAAAAACACTTTTAACTATTCCTGAAAGAAAACGAAGTGGATTTATCCTGGTTTCTATATTACTTTGTTTATTTGTATTTAGTTTCCTAAGTATTTTGTTCTGGAAAATTTTTGTTTCATTTTACTGATGGCGCATACACAGTCAAATATTAATATTAAAAACCGGAAGGCCTCGTTTGAATACGAGTTGATTGAACGTTTTGATGCAGGTATGCAGTTGGTTGGTACCGAAATCAAATCAATTCGTAGCGGAAAAGCCAACCTGACTGATTCGTATTGCCAGTTTTTTGATGGTGAACTGTATGTTAAAAACCTGCATATTGCCGAATATGAAATGGGGACACATTTTAACCACATTGCCAAACGCGACAGAAAACTGTTACTTACAAAAAAAGAGCTGCGCAAGCTGGAAAGAAAAGTAAAGGAAACAGGTTTGACTATTGTTCCTGTGAGGTTGTACATCAATGAAAAAGGATTGGCAAAACTGGAAATTTCACTGGCACGAGGTAAAAAAACCTACGATAAACGTGAAACCATCAAACAAAAGGATACCAGGCGGGATATGGACCGGATGATGAAATATTGATTAATTTTTCTTTTCAGATAAGATTATATTGAAACATTGTTTCAATTGCCTTCCATGTAGTAGGACATAAAACATTCAGAGGATAAGATATATTAATTTGATCCTTATTCTCCTCAAGCATCGAAAACTTAGTTTCATATTCATCAAGCCATTTTTGATAACGTGAATATACCCCTGCATATTTATCCCTGTTTAATGTTCCTCTGTTATATCTTTTTATGAATTCTTTCCTCAATTCGATATCTAAAGAATAGAATTTAAATGCATAAGAAGGAATTTTTTCAATCTCTTTACAATTCATAAACTGTTCATCACTTTTTAATACCCCTATTGTTTTATTTTTTTGATATAAGTTTTTTAGGAACTCGACTGAAATTAGAACTACAGGTTGCCGAACAAGCGATGGCCCTAACTCCCAGATTTCACCATCAAGAAAATAGTTTTCTTCTTCAATCTTAAACTGTAATGGCCTGATAATTTCTATACCAAATTCATATGGATTGATATTAAATAATATGTTTTTAAAACTTTTGGTCTTTTTTTCACCTGCCTGATCATGAAAATGTAAATCTAAAGAAAAAGGTGTAGTAATATAAGAAATTTCAGGCCTGTCATCTTTATTCTCAATTTTTATCCGATCATATTCTTTTCTTAATTCCTGGTGTGATTTTATGAAAGTAGGACATAAATTCTCAATATTTAAAGGAATCCCTCCAAAAAAATTAAACAATTTTTGATAAACTCTTGTATCTAAATCCAGTGATCTGTAAATATCCGGTTTATCATCCAGCAATACAATTTCTTCACAAAATTCCCTGTAAATCAAATGATCTATCTCTTTGTATTCTGATTTGGTTTCTGATGCTCCGTTAGGAATGTTTAAACCAATAGGTGGAATATCACGAAATAGCAAAACAAAGTATTTTTTATTTTTAATACAAGCAATTGGTAACACTCCTCCGGAAGCCCACCGTAATACTATTCTTGAATCAACATGAAATTCTGATTGTTTAATTACTGGTTGTTTTAGATATTGCTCAAGATCGTTATATAGTTTTTTACAAATTCTTTTATAGGTTTGACTATTTTTTAAGAATATTATTTCTAAAAAGAGTTTTCCTGCATTGTTATAAATACCATACGAATGGTTTTGCAAATCTGTTGTCAGTTTTGTTTTTTGTCTCGATTCCTCATCATCCAGCTCTGTAAAAATATGAATGGTTGATTCTTTATTGAATAATAATACAATGGAATAGGACCAGTTTTTCCAGAACCGGTTCTTTTTTAAATGTTTTCTTTTAATAAAAGAAGGTAAATTTTTCCCCCCTGTAATTCGCCTGTATTTATTAATATATTCTTCTTCAATTCCCGGTTTTAGTTTTACATATTTTTTATTGAAAAGATTGCATGGAAATGACAGGAAGATCAGATTATAATAATATTCGTCACAATATTTTTTAATTATATAACCGGCTGAAGATTTTAAAATACGAATGTTATTATTATCCCGTACTTTTTTTAATATGGGATAAATTCTTTTAATAAATACAATGTAAAAGAGGTAATAATTCAGGTAATTTATTTTCAGCATTAATTGAATTAATATTGTAATTAATGCCAGTATAATGTAAGTTAAAATAATTACTCTTATTGAAGCATTAAGAAAAATCTTATCGACAAATGTACCGATTATAAAAAGAGAAAACAGCGATAGGTGCATTTTGAAAAAAGGATTATCTAGTATCTTCATTTGGAGAAGTTTAGTTGAATTGGTTTTACAAATATAGCTGGTTTTATTGATTTACAGTTGGTTATTCATGTATTCTTTTATACAAAATCTGCCCTGATTTCTTTAAAGAATTTTCTCTCCAATACATTAATAAGCCTTTTTACAACCACTTTCCTGATTTCAAGTTCCACAGGTTGGTCGGGATCCATGTGTGCCCAGTTAATGCGGGTTCCAACTATTATATAAATAACATCGTGGTCGAGCAGGAGCCTCACAATATCATCGGCAGGAGTGTCGCCAAGCCGTGTGTCTGATGTGTAATTTTCAAGGATTTCCTCAGCTTTGCTGACTGTAAGCAAACCTTCGGTTACCAGTTCAAATCCTTCCAGTTCAGCTTTCGGAGGGTGGGTTGCATCGCTCAGGTCGTGCACCGAAGTCAGTGAAAGCCCCAGTTCACGGGCAACAATTTCGGCAGTTGTTCCTCCACAAATGGCTCTTTTCCCTTTAAATTCTTTAATTTGTTTAACAACTCCCGGGTCTTTCACCTTATAAAACGGAGGGCCCGTTATCAGCATAAAATTTCTTGGTTCGCGAAAATATATCACCCCACAGCTTGAATCATCAATAAGGCTGAACCTGTCGTTCTGGTAAGCCTGGTTAATAATTTTCCTTGTTAGTTTGCTGGCTGCAATATAAGGTTGGCGTTCGATCTGGCCGATCACAAAATCAGTTAACCTTGAATGGCCCCAGCCCATCGGGTACCTGCTGCT
>JAFGGF010000297.1 GCA_016930735.1 Prolixibacteraceae bacterium | reverse complement strand
ATAAATCAAGTTTTCACATTCAAAAAACTTTAATTGATTAAATAACAACTATTTATTACTTTAAAAAAACAATAAAAAAACAGGATAATTTTTGTATCCTGTTTTTTCAACCTCACCTATATAATTATTTCAATTTAAAAACAATCCACCAACCGGAGCAGCCCCTACTTCATGTTCATCAATAAATTCGCCTGAAGCTGAAAAGATTTTCATTAATCCGATCCCGGTAACACTTTCAGCAGCAAAAACATAAATATTATCATCAATTGGATTTACTGCCAAACCCGAAATTCCCGAAATATCATTTATAAGATTTTCTGACGCAAAAGTTTTGGAAGCCATATCAAATTCAGAAACAGCACCTGTAAGGTTCCACAATTCATCATATGAAGAAGTAATCAAATATATTTTTGAGGCATCAGCATTTTTTGAAATTATGGTACCATAGCCTGAACTAACATTCCTGATAGAATAGGATTCTTCCAACAGATTGGTTGAAGTATTTATATATCCGATCCCGGTCTCGTTTGAAAAATCGGCATAAGTACTTACAAGCGTAACATATAAGTTATTGCTGTTGTCTTTTACAAAGTAAGAGGTAACTGCCGGGGTTTCGATATACGAAACCTGATTGGATGTCAGGTTTATAACCGCTACGCTATCTTTATAATTCAAGGCTGCATACAAATTATTTCCAACAACTTCGAGCCCTTCCGGTCCACCTGGTAATGGAATAGTAGATTCAACAGTTCCCGAATGAATATTAAATTTTGCAATATAAGAATCGGGCATTAGCGACCAGTCGGGATTTTCACCCCAACATGAAATATACAGGTAAGCTCCCGAAGCTATACAAAACCTGGGTTTTGCAATATTTTCAGAAACGGCATTCTGTGTTTGTTCAAACAAAGGATTTACAGTTATAAGCTGGTCAGGTTCATGAGCTATTAAAAATACACTGTCGTTATAAAAATATGCCTGCTGAATATTCGAAAGAAGTTCTATGCCACCATTTTGCGATTTATAATAAAAGTTCGACATACTTCCTGTTTCATAATCGAATTTAGAAATACTGGCGCCACCACTTCCGTAATTCCCGTAATTAACAACGTAAAAACCTTTAACCAACTCCGATGGATATGGATCTTCAAAAAGTTCATCGTTACAACTGTTGAAAATAACAAGGAGAAAAATAAAAACTGATAAATAACTAATTCTTTTCATTGTTCATAATTATTTGGTTAATTGAATATTATAATTCACACTCATTTGAAACGACCTTCCGGGCATGGCATAATACCTTTCGTTCTGATAGTTTTTATCCAGAATATTTTTTGAAGAAAATGCCAGGCCGAATTGATGTTTATTTAATTCAAAACGATATACAATCCCACTGTTAACCAATACATAAGGATCGAGCCTAAAGCCAAAATCATCGGTGAACCTGCTTCCTGTATAAGTAGCATCGCTGAAAAATCTCCATTTTCTGAAATTTGCAACAAATGAAATATTTCCCATGTGCCTGGGTACATAATTCATCTGGCGGTTTAGCAAAACAGTTTCACTGACACTTTTTACAGCCTGAACCGGATTAAATGTGTAATTTAAAATAAGGCTTCCAACCAATTCACCTTTCCGTAAAGAATTATCTGAATGTAGTTCAATTCCTTTGCTCACAACTTCCTGAACGTTCTGTGCCATCCAAACACCAAAATTCCTCCATTCAATCCAGTTCTTTACATCCATATAAAATGCGTTGATTTTAAAATCTGAAACCCATTTCCCCTTTTCATAAACATACTGGCCACCGAATTCAAAGTTTCTCCCTGATTCCGGTTTGAGGTTTGGATTTCCCTGGGTTCCCCAGTAGCGGTCGTTAAATGTAGGTACCCGATAGCTTCCCGAAGCAGATGCATTTAATTTCAGCAAGGAATAATTGCTGATCATCCGATCATATTCGACACCAACTGAAGGAGTAAAAGGCGCGTTAAAATTGGAAACAAATGCCTGCCGCATGTTTAATGTCATCCTTAAATTACCGGAAATCTGAAAAAATGATGACAGGTAAATATCAAGATGGTTCTCAAAGTCAATTACCGAATCGGCATAGGCATAAACATCAGGTTTTATAAACCGGTATTTTGCGCCTGCCCTGAAGCCGGCTTTTTTCGAAAGATCATATTCAACCTGTAATTCTGATACAAGCCTGTTTGTTTTAATGATCTGTAGTTCATTATTATCGTAAACCTGTTTGTCGTGTACAAAACCCAGTCCCGTTTTGTATTTCAGTTTGTTGGTGTTGTTGTTAAATTCTGTCCAGAAACGAAGGTTGTTGTTCTCCAGTTCTTCGGTGCCGGAGAAAACATAATTGGTTTGCATATTTGGCTGAACCTGCCGCCGGTTGTTTTCCACCCAAACCGATGATTTTAAATATTTTTCAGAACTGAACTTATAATTTATTTCCTGCAGAAACCCTTTGCTAACTAATGATGCCCCTTTTTGTACATCGCGGAACACACCTTTATTTTCAACATCGCCGGTATATGGATTATCAAAAGGGAAATTATTTTCTTTCTGATAAAAATAAAGCCGTGAAACAGATTCCAATTTACTATTACCAGCGTAAATTTTAGCTCCGTTTAAAAATTCCCCGAATGAACCTGCAGTGCTTTTAATATTTATTTTCAGTCCATTTGTCCAGTTATTGCTCAATCCCAGAAACAATGCCCCGCCAATTGCCCCGGTGCCATTGACCGCCGAAGAACTTCCGTACTGTATTTGAATCTGATCAAAAAGAAAGGTTGGAATTGTAGAAAGGTTGGACTGCCCCAGAGTTAATGAATTTATGTTTAATCCACCAAAATTTATGGTTGTATGAGATGGAGAAGTTCCCCTGAAGTGGATTGTTGAAAGTCCGCCTGCATCCGTTTTGATATATACCGGTGTAAAACGCATCAGGATATTTTCGATTCCGCCTTCCCTGGCAGTTTCAATCCGGTCAGGTTTTATCGATTCGATTTTAACACCGGATTGAAATTTTCTGAGTTCCCCGTAATGAGTTACCTCATCAAGAAGGACAGTATCCATCAGATTGTGCTGTGCATTTATTACCGCCACACCGCTTAACAACAAGAATCCAATTATAATAAACCTCCTCATTCCTAACAATTAAAAATGAGCTTTCGGTAATTTGTGAAAAATAACAGGTTATATCTCACAAGCTTTTTCCCCGAAGCTTTGATTAAAAATTATTTTTTGGCAGGTCTTCTGGCTTATCCCGTTGCTGATGCCTTCCCATTCCGCAAACCAGCGGAAAAGTGGCCTAAAGTATCAACAACATAACTGTAAGAACAGTTGGGATTTACAGCTGCGGGTACAGCCCCGGTTTTTCACCGGATTCCCTATTACGATTTTTCCCTGAAAAAAGGATCAATCACCAATTGATAACAAAAGTATTTATCAGGAGGAAATTAAAAAATATTCTTTGCGTGAATTTATAACAATTTATAAACACCATAAAATCCCACAAGAAAAATGACAAAACAACTTACCCAAAGGGCAATGTCATAAAACAAGGATGATTCAAGCCCGAATTGTTTTTGTCTGTATCTGAAATGAAGCCCGGCATAGACAATAATCAATAACATAAGAAAAGTAATAATTCCACCTATAGTAATCATGATCATTGGTAGTTTCACCCACAAAAATGCAGTTATCCATAAAACAGGAAATACCCAGGCAGTAACAGCAATTGTATTTTTCCGCTGCCTGAGGTTAAAAAAATCGATCCATTTTAATTGACCAAACAAATCGGAAAAAATCCTTGTACGGGCTGCCAAAGCTGAAAACATGGTTGAAAAAAGTACAACAAATGAACCAAAGAGGAAAAATCCTTTTGCCCAGGCACCGTAAGAATCGGTGTACATTTTGGAAAGGATTTCAATTATGGCATAACCTTCGGGTATTTCCCCTCTTTTGTAAAGTACTGCTGCGCCAAGCAGGTAAAAAGCTGCTGTGACCAGAGTATAAACCACCATTGAAAGTATCGCATCAAGATTCATTACTTTGATCCAGCCTTTTGCCCTTTGCCTCCATTTATCAGATTCTTCAAAGGGACCTGTAAACCGGGCATATCCTTTTTCGAGGCACCAGTAATT
>JAFGGF010000296.1 GCA_016930735.1 Prolixibacteraceae bacterium | reverse complement strand
CTTCCCCTGATATTCGAGATAGCTTACATCATTAGCTGCATTTGAATTCGTCATAATTTTTATTTAGATTTTTTTCTTTTTGGTTTAAGTACTAAAAACAGAAGCAGGCTAAAAGCAAAAAACATGATCACTATCCCGCCGACTTTTGTAAAGTTTAAAACATACGTCTGCCCCTTTGGATCATACGAAAAACAAAAATTAAGGACTTTGTTCAATGTTGGCCCAGGTTTGCCCTCCGATGCTTCGATAATTGCCATTTTCCATTCAAATGGTAAAAAGTACAATCCGTTCAGGTAACGGGTAATTTTACCCTCCGGGCTGACAACAGTAACCGAAGCCGCATGAAGAAAATCATTTCCGGTTCGTTTGTATTTAAAACCGGTTGAATTGGTAGCCCTGACAATACTGGCGCTGTCGCTCACAAAAAAATGCCATCCTTTTGCCGCCTGATCTTTTTTTGTATCCATCAGGTTCAGATAGTTGGCCTTTTTCTTAATACCAAGATCGATCGTTTCTGTCGGATCAAAACTAATGGTTAAAACCTGATAATCTTCTCCCGGAACAAGGTCTGATTTTTCCATTACTCCGGCAATGGCTTCCATGAGCGGACTGCAAATGCCGGGACAACGGAAATAGACAAAATTAATCACTGTTGGCTTATCGATAATATCCTGAAGCCAAACCTGTTCTCCCTCTTCATTTATAAGTGAGATACTGTCGGGCAGGTAATCGTTAAGATGTTCAACAATACCAATTTCCACATCGTCGCGATTATCAACAACCGGAGCCTGAGCATTGCAATACATTGCATCAGATAATACGATTCCGATTGCCAAAATGATGATTGTTTTTAAAACCAGCCTCATTTTAATTTCTGATTCTTAATAAATTTACTGAAAACCATTTAGGTTTTTATCATAGGTAAACCAAAAAAATGTAGGAATGTTTAGACAAAGGCTGGAAAATATGGATTTTATTTAAAAATTTTTATGTTGAAATTTAAAATCATTCTACAGAACAAAATATTCTTTAAAAATGTTAACTTGAAAAATTATCTTATAAAATCATTTCTTTTAAAGTACATTTTAAGGGATGGAGAAAAAAACCAAAAATATCTTTTCAGGAATCTGGCATTTTTATTTTCAGGGATTCAGAGATATGGGCAAATGGGGAAAACAGGTATGGATCATTATACTTGTTAAACTGTTTATTATGTTTGCAATTCTTCGAATTTTCTTTTTTCCGGATTTTTTAAAAACCAATTTTAACTCCGATAAAGAACGGAGCGAACATGTACTTGAAAATTTAACAGAACCAAAAAACTATAATTTATGATTGAAATTGCTGATCTTTCGCTGGTTGATTGGTCGAGGGCACAGTTTGCACTTACGGCCATGTACCACTGGATTTTTGTCCCTTTAACGCTTGGGATAACATTTATCATCGCTTTTATGGAGACCCTGTATGTTAAAACAGGGAAAGAAGAGTGGAAAAAAATCACTAAATTCTGGATGACTTTATTTGGGATCAATTTTGCAATAGGAGTTGCCACCGGTATCATCCTCGAATTTGAATTTGGTACCAATTGGTCGAATTATTCCTGGTTTGTGGGCGATATTTTCGGTGCACCTCTCGCTGTTGAAGGAATTCTCGCCTTTTTTATGGAGTCGACATTTATTGCCATTATGTTTTTCGGATGGAAAAAAGTAAGTAAAAAAATGCATTTACTGGCCACATGGCTAACAGCTATCGGAGCCAATTTATCGGCACTATGGATTCTGGTTGCCAACGGTTGGATGCAAAAACCTGTCGGTATGGTTTTTAATCCGGAAACCGCACGAAACGAAATGCAAAATTTCTGGGATGTTTTATTCTCGCCAACGGCGATTGATAAATGGCTGCATGCAACTTCGTCGGGATTTGTGCTTGCTGCAATATTTGTAATCGGGATCTCAGCCTGGTACATCCTGAAAAAACGTGAAATCATTTTAGCGAAAAAAAGTATCCTGGTTGCAGCTATTTTTGGCTTGCTTTCATCGGTTTACCTGATCTGGACCGGAGATGATTCAGCACGGACCATTGCGAATGAACAACCCATGAAATTTGCAGCCATTGAAGGATTATACAATGGAAGCGAAGGTGCCGGACTAGTTGCAATGGGAGTATTTTCGAGTACTGAAACCGACCCTGTAAACGAAAATTACAAGGATTTTAATATAAAAATCGAAATCCCCAACTTCCTTTCCTACATGGCTTTCCTCGATTGGAATGCCTTTGTACCAGGTGTTCACGACCTGATCAACGGAAATGAAAAATACGGATACATGGCGGCTTCTGAAAAAATTGAAAGGGGAAAAATTGCCATACAGAAATTAAAAGAATTTAAGGATGCCCGGAAATCCGGCAATACTGAAGCAGCCGAAACGATGAAAACTGAAATTATGAGTAAAGATTTCCAGGATAATTATTTTAAATATTTCGGATACGGATACATTCAAAATACTGACGACCTGATCCCCAATATCCCGTTAACCTTTTACAGCTTCCATATTATGGTTGCCCTGGGATTTCTTTTTGTAATATTATTTATTCTTGCGCTCTTATTCGTAATAAAAGACAGCATTGCAAACAAACGTTGGTTCCTACGATTCGCAATTATATCCATTCCGCTCGCATATGTTGCCAGTCAGGCTGGCTGGATCGTTGCAGAAGTGGGACGCCAGCCATGGGTTATTCAGGACCTGATGCCTACCATGGCCGCAGTAACCCGGATCAATACAGGAGCTGTTCAGACAACATTCTGGTTGTTCGCCATAATCTTTACGGTTCTGCTTATTGCAGAATTAAAGATCATGTTCAGGCAAATCAATATCGGACCAAAACATTAGGAGGGAAAAATCATGTTTGAAAATTTATCACATTTAGTTTTACAACAATACTGGTGGATACTGATTGCCATTCTGGGAGCTTTATTTGTTTTCCTCACTTTTGTTCAAGGCGGACAGACTCTGATTTATTCAATCGGGAAAACCGAGAATGAAAAAACCATGCTTATCAATACTTTGGGTAGAAAATGGGAATTTACTTTTACGACCCTGGTGACTTTCGGAGGTGCTTTTTTTGCTTCCTTCCCGCTTTTTTATGCAACAAGTTTCGGAGGCGCATACTGGGTCTGGTTTGCTATTTTGATCGCATTTGTATTGCAGGCAGTTTCATACGAATACCGGAAAAAACCGGCAAACCTGCTGGGTACAAAAACTTTTGAAATATTTCTTGTTATCAATGGATTGCTGGGAACCATACTGGTTGGAACCGCAGTAGGCACATTTTTTAACGGAGCGCAATTTTCTCTGAACGAATTAAACCAGGTTGACTGGCAAACACCGTTCAGGGGTCTGGAAGCTGTTTTAACATTGCATAATGTTGCGCTGGGATTAACCGTATTTTTCCTTTCCAGAATTCTGGGCCTTTTGTATTTCATTTTTACAATCGATAACGAAAATATTGTTGCTCGTTCAAAAAAATCATTGCTTTATAATACCTTTCCATTCCTGGTGTTTTTCCTGTGGTTTGTTATTCAGTTAATTTTAAAAGAAGGTTTTGCTGTAGATCCGGACACAGGTGAAGTATTCATGGAGAAATTCAAATACCTGCATAATGTTATTCAAATGCCCTTAAATGCTTTGATCCTGGTTGTTGGGGTAGTCGGAGTTTTGTGGGGGGTCATTTCCACACTGTTTATGAAAAGTTTGAAAGGATTCTGGTTTACCGGTGCAGGAACAGTACTTGTGGTATTTGCATTATTTATTATTGCAGGATTTAATAACACAGCATTTTATCCATCGGCTTACGATCTGCAATCGTCGCTGACAATTCAAAATGCTTCGTCAAGCCATTTTACACTTACTGCAATGAGTTATGTTTCGCTGATGATTCCTTTTGTGCTTGCCTATATTGTTTATTTCTGGAGGGCAATGAACAAAAAGAAACTCGATGAAAAAGAAATAACCGAAGAATCACATTTGTATTAAACTCGTTACTAATTACTCGTTACTAAAAACTAAAGGAATATGTACACAAATTCAATTATAATGATGCTTACCTGGCCGGTTTTGCTGGTTATTTCATACCAGATTATTAAACTGGTTATAAAAAAATACGAAGCAAAGCAGAGTGTGGAAGAAAATAATCAGGAATAAAATACAATAAAAATAACCCCTTTCACTTCCTGTTTTCTGATTTGAAAATTCTATTTTTAAGGAAATTTTCAGAAAACAAAATGCAGATAATACCTACCCTGGTTTTTAACGGCGACTGTGAGGAAGCTTTGACTTTTTACAAAAAATGTTTGGGGGGAAAAATTCTTTATTTGGAGCGTTACAAGGATGCACCTTCAGAATTCCATCCAAAGTTCGGGGAGCGGATTTTACATTCCAAATTCGAATTTAACGGAAATACACTTTATGCTTCTGACTCGATTGAAGGCAAAAGAGTAGTTGCCGGTGACAACCAGACTTTAACAGTTGAGTTTGATTCGAAAGAACAACTAACTGAAGTATACGAACTGATTTCGGAAGGGGCAAGCATAAAAACGCCGCTTCAGGAATCGTTTTGGGGGACAAGTTATGCGATTTTAACCGACCGGTACGGAATTAAATGGAACCTGAATTTTACAAGAGTTATGGGATAAATTGAAATATCTTTCTGAATAAAATATAATTCTTTCTATTTTAGCCAAAAAACAGGAATATGATCAAAGGCAAAAAAGTAATCGTTGTTTTACCGGCCTATAATGCTTCCAAAACACTGGAAATAACTTACAAGGAAATTGATTTTTCTATTGTCGATGATGTGATCCTGGTTGATGACTTAAGCAAAGACGACACAGTTGAAGTGGGTAAAAAACTGGGGATCAAACACATTGTAGAACATAAGGAAAATAAAGGTTACGGAGGCAACCAGAAATCATGTTATAACAAAGCCCTTGAACAGGGTGGCGATATTGTGATCATGCTCCACCCCGATTATCAGTACACACCTTTACTTATTCCTTCAATGGTACACCTGATTGCCAACGGATTATACCACGTAGTTCTGGGTTCAAGAATTCTGGGAACAGGGGCATTAAAAGGAGGTATGCCATTTATAAAATATATTTCAAACCGGGGGCTTACATTTATTCAGAATCTGCTGATGAATGCCAAACTATCGGAATACCATACCGGATACCGGGCTTTTAGTCGTGAGGTGCTTGAAAAAATCAACTACAATGCCAACTCCGACAATTTTGTTTTCGACAACCAGATGTTGGCACAAATCTGGTATGCCGGTTATGAAATTGCAGAGATCACCTGCCCTACGAAATATTTCGACGATGCCTCAAGTATCAACCTGAAAAACAGCAGTATTTACGGAATGGGGGTTTTAAAAACTTCTGTACAATACAGGATGCAAAAATGGAAATTGAAAAACTTTAAAATTTTTAATTAGAATCTGTTTGAAGCTTTTCTATATCTATTTTTCTTAAATCAAAAACTTCAATTGATTTAAATTTTCCAATTTTATCCTGAATAAATGGTTGAATATAGTCTTGTTCCAATAATGTGGAATCTGAAACAAAGAGGTATTTAGCCCCTCTTTGAATCCTGTCGATATAATATTTCTGATTCTCATGGTCAGCTCCATAACTTGTCCAGCCTTTCTGATCCATTAAATATAAACTGCCATTTATTGTTCCTTCCGGAAGACTTATAACGAGGTCATCCCTGGTAATGCCATGTTCCCTGTTAAAATTCTTAATTGAACTGTAATTTTTCAGATACATGTTATAATAATTCATATTTGAACCATGATACCGGAGATCAATCTTCTTATCACAATAAATAATATTAAATACCAGTAAAACCACAAACACTAATGAGCTCCAGGGAAAAATCTTTGGGAAATTCTTTTTTATAAAATAAGCAAATGAAACAAGTGTCATTAATAAAAGAATATACAGGTTTATCCAATAATAATCATGTCCTGCAATAACCTGATAAAATAATAGCAGATAAGATATAACACCAATTGCCAATACTAAATTAAGGTAGTAAAAAAATCTGTTATTCCTTCGTGGTAATACAAGCATAGCTAACCATAAAGCAACTACTATTATCTGGAAATATTTGGGGAAGTTTTGCATAATCCAGTATGTCCTGATATCATGAAATGTTTTTGAAATTGCTGCTGAATCCATTTGCCAGATTGGACGGATACCAACCAAAAAGAATCCACGATTATTTGCATCGTTATATTTAACAGCGAAAGTAACCCAGGCTACAATCAATAAAATAACCATTATAAAGGGGAAAATCTCTTTTTTTAAATCAGTGAAAACCGGTTTGCTTTTTCGAAACTGATAAATTTTCAGGTTTTCAATTATAAAAACACCCAGCAATGCAAAATAACTAAGCAACGCAGTTGTTTTAAAAAGACCGGCAAAGGTTAACAATCCCATAGTCACCCATAACCATTTAATTTGAGAAGTCTTATAAAATCGGAAAAAGAAATACCATGCTATTAAAACAAGCGAAAAAGCAGGCACATTCATTAAAAAGTTGTTGCTGTAATAAACCAGAACGGGTGAAGTAAAAAGGATTAAAGGGATTACAATTGCCCAGATTTTATTTTGAAACAATTGAATTAATGTTCGATGCAGAAAATATAATCCTGTAAAAAACAAAAGCAGGACAAGACCCCTGAAAATATATTCATGCTGCCCTGTTATCCTCCATGTTTTTCCAACCAGATAGTAAATTAATGGGAAATCACTAACCGTTTTACCATTACCATGAACTCCAATTTGATGAACCTCCGGTTCAAAAAAACCAATATTTTCTTTATAATAATTCTGGGCAAATGATAAACAATCGCATTGCCTCCATAAGTGAATACTCTGGGGCTCTTTAACTATAATTTTTTGAAAATCATAAATATATGACAGAACAAGTAAAAGCAATAAAAAAATGATAGTTGGTATTCGGGAAATAATATTTTTTGTTTTCATATAAATACTGATTCATTGTAAAAATAAAGGGTGCAAATTAAAAAATAATAGTAATATTTGAAAAAGTTATAAGATATACTATTTGATAAATTAATATATCCAATAAAACAGATACCGATTTACCATATACAAAAAATGATTATTAAAAATCTTAATTAAATTTGAGCTTTTATTCAAAGAATATTACAATCGGACCAAAATGAATAAAGTTCTCAAACAACAATATCCATTTATAATCCCAATAATTATTGCAATTTATCTGATAATACTAAACGTTATTGATAGTCCGGCATCATTAACCCGTATTGACCCGGAATACCTTTGTTTACTCAATGGTTTGAATGTATCGATCCTTCAATTTGATAATATTGGTTATACTGACCTGCCCGGCACGCCTTTTCTGGTTTTAACAGGAATTTTTATCCGGATCATTCACTTGTTCTCAGGGAAAGGAGCCATTGTTGACGATGTTATTTTAAGACCGGATTTTTACATTCAGGATTCGTCTTACCTGCTAATCTTATTAACCTTACTGATACTGATCTGGGGTGGAATCAGAATTTACAAATCCACCAATAACATTTTCGCAGTATTCGTTCTGCAGGCAAGCCTGCTTTTTTCACCGGTTACACTAAGCCTGCAAATCAGATACAATGCCGACCGCTTTTTACCGGTTCTCGTATTTATTTTTGCAGTGTTTACTATAATGTTTCTGTATCAATCGATCAGTTCCCGGAAATACGCACTTTTCTCAGGAATTATTATCGGCATAGGATTTATAACCAAATTTAATTTTGTTGCCCTTACCATCCTGCCGGTATTCCTGTTTGTTTCCTATAAAGACTGGCTGATTTACGGTGGTTCTTTTATCGTTTCTTCATTCATATCTTTCCTTCCCATTATTGATAAATTTCAGAATGTGAAACGCTTTATAACCGGTTTGGCAGAAAATCAGGGAACTTACGGGCAGGGAGGCAAACAGATGTTCGACCTTGACGTTATGTTTAACAATTTAAAGGAGCTCCCCGGATTAAACCAGGTATTTACATTTATAATAATCCTTTCTATAGTAACTATTCTGATTTTAATTATTCGAAAAAAACACAATTCAGAAACAAAAAAAATATTATTCCTGATTGGGTTCCTGATGGCTTCGGCTATTGAAATTGTTATGGTTTCGAAACATTTTAAAAATTATTACCTGGCGCCGGTACTGGGCCTTTCCGGGTTAATTTTTTATTTGATATGGGAAGCATTTTTCAGCAGGAAAAAAACTGTCGGATTTATTACAGGAGGGGTTGTTTTATTAATATTTGTTACAATTTCCTTATCAGAAGTAAGGAAACACGTTGAAATAACCAGGTCAAAATTAAGTGCACGGGAACTGACAGTAAAACAATTCGATGAGGAAATAAGTTCATCCGATTATCTGCTCTTTGAGCCGGCATGGATTTCCGGACCATCTCAGATTAATGGATTACTCTGGGGATTGAATTATGTAGCAGACAGAAATGATTTTACCGATACTTATGTAAGGCAATATCCAAATGTGATTACATACGAAGGTGATTCTCACCCATTTAAAGTTTTCAAAACAAAAGATGCTGATATTGAAAAAATTTTTAGAGAAGGAAACACTATATACTTATTTTCAACACCGGGGAGAAATACTCAACGGGTAATAAGAGAAATGGAAAGGCAGGCAAAACAAGTAAACACAGAAGTGAAAAAGGATACTGTCTTTGTAAATGAAACCAATAATGATATTTTGATTAAGGCATCCTTTACTACAGACACTATTATAAGTGTGACAAAATTGATTTCTTTTTTCAATGACATGGAAGGTATTCCGAAATACTGGAAACAAAACTCAGTTGTTTCAGAATTATCATTTTCAGGAAATAAATCTACCAGAATTATGAGGGGCAGTAAATATAGCAGCTCATTTGAAATTAATCCTCAAGATACATTAAAAGGAAATATCTTATCCTTAGAGATATCGTGCAAATATTTTCAGGAAAAAATTATCCCCAGCATCAGAATGGTTATCGATATTACCTCTGAAAAAGGAGGACGTTTATGGTACCCGGTTTATATTTCAGATTATAGTAAAACTGTAAGCCAATGGGATGATTTTAAATATAAAATTTATGTGCCTGAAAAATATGGTGATGCAAATTCACTAAAAGTATATTTTTACAGTACAATAAAAATGCCTTTTTATATTGATGATTTTGAAGTTGAAATAAAAAGCCAATCCCTTTAACCAGTTTTTTTATCTTTGGCGTTATGAAAAAAAATCTTATCACTATAGTAGTTACCATGTTAATATCATCGGTAGCTTTGTTTTTTATCTTTAAACCGGTATTACAACACCCCAATGCATACCTGTACTCAAAAGGAGGCGATGCTGTAAAAAGCTATTTCAATTTTTCATACTACCTGAAACACGACGAAGGAATCAAACACGACGGAATCAATTACCCATACGGCGACCACCTGCAGTATATCAATTCTCACCCGCTGTATGTTCAGATAATGAAATTCGTTGATAAAAATATTTACCCGATTGGGAACCACGGAGTTGCCATCCTGAACCTGACAATGATCCTCTCGTTGTTGCTGGCTATACCCTTTATTTATCTGATCCTTCGAAAATTTTCGTTGCCGAGGTGTTATGCAGCCACAGTCGCCATTATTTTACTGTTTCTGACTCCGCAATTTGAGAGGATTTTGGGGCATTTCGAAATGGTTTATGCTTTTTTTATCCCCATGTTCTGGTATTTGCTCATCCGCTGGAAAGAAGGTAAAAAACAATGGTTATGGGCGACATTGCTTGTTTTAGCCGGATTAGTTGGCGGATTTACCAGTGCTTACTATGCATCATTTTATGCTATTTTCCTGTTGGGTGTTTTATTCGTCGAACTCTGGAAAAACCGAAAAGACCTGAAAAAATACCGGAAAACTGCTTTATTCCTCTTTATTCTTGCCATCATTCCGCTGGTAGTAGTTAAAGGGTTGGTTTCCCTGACCGACTGGGTTACCGACCGGCCTAATAATCCCTATGGATTTTATGTTTATTATGCCAATTTCCTGAGTGTTTTCCTTCCTTTCATTTCACCTTTAAAAACTCTTCTGGGAAATGTCATCAATATGGATTTTCAATGGGAAGGTAGGTCGTATGTGGGTTTGCCTGCAACATTACTTGTAATATCGATGTTTATTACTGGTTTTTACAACCTGATCTCAAAGAAAAAAGTAAGCTGGAGAATTTTTGCCCCCGGTAAAAAAATGAATTCGTTCTTTTTTGCAGCAATCCTGGTATTGTTATTTGCTATGTGCATCCCTTTTAAATACGGGTTCGGATTTCTGCTTGATTTGCTTCCTCCAATTAAACAATTCAGGGCATTGGGCCGCTTTACCTGGATATTTT
>JAFGGF010000295.1 GCA_016930735.1 Prolixibacteraceae bacterium | reverse complement strand
ACTACCAGAATAATTACTGATACAAACTTTCTGTTTAGAAAATTATTTAATGAACTCTGGTATGCTTTATTAAGTTTTACAAAGAACTTTTCAGTCCAGTTATAAGCTTTGCTTCTTTTATGAGCTTTCAGAATTTTGGTCGATAACATAGGTGTAAGGGTTAATGCCACAAACGCAGAAATTCCCACTGCACCTGCAATCACAATACTGAATTCCCTGAACAACCTTCCGGTCATTCCTTTCAAAAAAACAATGGGGAAAAATACAGCTATCAATGTAATTGTTGTTGCAATAATTGCGAAGAATATTTCGTTTGATCCTTTCAAACCTGCATCTAAAGGTCTTAAGCCCTGTTCCACCTTCACATAAATATTCTCCATCATCACAATGGCATCATCAACCACTAGTCCTATAGATAAAACAATAGCCAGCAGGGTTAATACATTGATTGTAAATCCTGCAAGGTACATGATAAAAAATGATCCGACCAGAGCAACAGGAATAACAAGGATGGGTAAAATAGTTGTCCTCCAGTCGCGCAGGAAAGCAAAAATAATTACCACAACCAGGAAAAATGCAAGGTAAATTGTATCTTTTACTTCTTTTATCGAGGTACGAATGTAAGCGGTATTATCAAAACCGACAACAAAATCGACATCGTCAGGTAAATCTTTTTTAATAAAATCAAGCCTTTTATAAACTTCGTCAACAATATCGATATGATTAGCCCCAGGCTGCGGAACGATTACGGTTCCAACCATTGGAATGCCATTCATTTTCATGATCCCCCTTAAATCCTCAGGACCCAGTTCTGCACGGCCAATATCACGGACACGGATCGACTGGTCACCGGCTTGTTTCAGAATCAGGTTATTGAATTCTTCAGGTGTTTTCATCAACCCCAGTGTCCTGATGGTTAATTCAGTGGTATTCCCTTCGACACTTCCTGCGGGAAGTTCAACATTTTCACGGGTAATGGCATTCCTGACATCAAGCGGGGTCATCTGGTAAGCTGCCAGTTTACCCGGATCAAGCCAGATTCGCATGGCATATCGTTTTTCACCCCAGATCATTATTGAACTGACTCCGGAAATAGTCTGCAACTGTTCCTTCATTGTTAATTCCGCAATTTCCGAAAGCTCAAGCAGTGAACGTTTCGGGCTTTGCACAGCAATAAACATAATCGGGCTGGCATCGGCATCTGCCTTTGAAACTGTAGGTGGGTCACAGTCGCGGGGAAGACGGCGCTGGGCCTGTGAAACCTTATCGCGCACATCGTTGGCAGCAGTTTCCAGGTCAACTGAAAGTTCAAATTCAACCGAAATTCTGCAACTTCCCTGGCTGCTTGTACTTGTAAGTGTCCGAATCCCCGGAATACCATTGATCGATTGTTCAAGAGGTTCTGTAATCTGGGTTTCAATTACATCAGAATTGGCACCCGGATATGAGGCACTGACAGAAATAATCGGCGGATCGACACTGGGAAATTCCCTGACTCCCAGATAAGTCATCCCTATTGCCCCGAAAAGCAGGATAACCAGGGAAAATACAGTTGCCAGAACAGGCCTTTTTATACTGGTTGACGAAAGACTCATAATTTTACTGTACTAATGGTTGGTTGGTTACAATAGTATCAAGCTTAACAGGAAGGCTTTGCCTCAATTGTAAAATAGCCGTTGTAAGCAAAGTATCTCCAAAGTGGAGGCCTTCCTTTACCTGTACATGCGATTCAGTCCGAAGTCCTAACTCCACCTTAACCTGTTCTGCTTTACCGTTTTTATAAACAAATACTTTTTCTCCTTCCATTTCTGCAATAACTGCCTCTGTCGGGATAGATATTGCATTATCAATCTGAGAAAGTTGTGCAGTAACCTTAACCGACCGACCCGGTTTTAATTTTTCGCCAATATTCGGATAGAGAGCCCTTACTGTAATTGTCCTCATTTCAATATTAACTTTGGGATCAACAGCATATACCTTTGCTTCATATTTTTCCGATTCATCAGTAAACTGGAAAGTAATGGGAAAGCCGGGAGCTATTTCCCCGGAATATCTTTCATTCACAGGGAATTCTATTTTTAATGGACTGTTTTTTACCAATCTGATAATTTTTGTCTGGGTGGTAGCATAGGCACCCTCGCTGATCATACGTAATCCTACTATCCCATCGAACGGAGCTCTTAATTCTGTTTCAGCAATCCTGGCCTCAATGAGCATAATATCGGCTTCTATCGATTGCAGTTCAGTAGCAACCTGATCATAACTTTCACGGCTAATGGCATCGCGGTCGAGTAACTGCCGTTGCCTGAATTCCTTTTCTTCGGAAAGCTTTTTCTGAGCTTGTAGTTTTAATAACTGTGCCTGTAATGGTTTGTCGTTTATTTTTGCCAGCAACTCCCCTTTTTTTACTCTTGTACCTTCTTCAAAAAATATTCCTACAACTTTACCCGAAGTCTCAAATGCAAGGTCAACTTCCTCGTCAGGTAAAAGAGAACCAGGGATAGGTGGGATCATTTCTGTAAATTGAGTTGGTACTATTACATAACCACTTGACATTAAAATCTGGTTTCCGCCAAATCCCCCTCTCATTCCTGTGGGCATTGTATTTCCCTGCTCTTTTCCCAACATGGACTTAAACTTTGGATATAAAATTATCCCTACAAGGACAATTATAATAACAATGGTTGTTGTTATTCTGATGATTCTTTTTGTCGTCACTTTCTTATTTTGTTTAAATTATTTTCAAAAGAAATTAAAATAGATAGTATTTGACTACTGCTTCTGTAAAAAGTTAATTCATAAAGCGTACAAAATTCTGATTTTTTAATTTAAAATCCATAAAACATTCAAAATTATTTATTTACCAGACACAAAAGAAAATACAGATCAAAATTTAGAAAATACTGCTTATTACAGATTTATTTAAATAAAAAAATTGATCGAATAATAGTAGATTATTTTTTAGTTATTCAACAACCATCAAATCCCTTCCGCAAACTACCTCTCCTTTATATTTTTCATAGATTTCATTTAACAGGTCTTTCTCTGATGCCCCCCAGAAAAGCAGATGATAGAGAACCACTTTCCCCGGTTGTGCCTTTTCTGCCAATTCACCCAGTTCATAGGTAGATGTGTGATTGGCAGCATGGTATTTTTGCCAGAATTCGTTTCGTATTAACCAACCTGCATAGGAATAAACTTCATGGATCAATAAATCAACTCCTTTGGAATATTCAAGAATATTTTCACAGGGACGGGTATCTCCTGATATTACAATTGTTTTATCGGGAGTTGTGAATCGAAATCCAAAAGCATTTTCCCAGCTTCCGTGAACAACTTTGAATGCTTCAACAGTAACCAGCGAATCTTTATAAATAATTCCATCTTTTGAAAATTCATGGGTATCAACACGCCATCCCTGGTCATTGATAGGTTCCAGACCGTTTATCCTGTAATCAATATCAGCTTTATAAGCCTCAAGAATATTGTTGGTAAGGTTTTTGGTTCCTACAGGGCCAAATATTTTAAGGGGCTCATTTCGACCGATAACCCATGGCGTTAATAAAAAATCGGGAAAACCAACAGTATGGTCAGAATGTAAATGTGTTAAAAAACCAATTTTCAGGTTAGGCATTGAAAGTGCCTCAAATTCCCCGTCGTAAGCGGGCGACATTTTTGCAGCATTCCGCACCAGCCCCGGTCCGAAATCCACAATATATGAATTTGTCCCCACAATTATCGCCACGCTACCACCTGAATGTTCCGGGTCCGGATTGGGAGTCCCGGTACCAAGTAATACAACTTTGGTCTGTCCCAAAATATTTATATTAAAGAATAGTATAACCAAATAAAACAGATATTTCATTTTATTTTTTTAAAGTAATATTTTTATTCGTGTACCGAAGATAAATTTAAAAGGGATGTCATTATCTAATTGCTTGTAATCGGCAGGGAAAATATAAGGTTTATCTGTTATGTTTTTGACGAGTTGAACAGCTATTCCAACCTGAGGTTGACAAACCAGAAATTTTGTTATTAATAAATCAATAGAAACAGAATTATCTAAAAACAGGTATTTCCAGATATATTTGAAATCTTCATCCTTGCAAAAGGTAATATTTGAATTAAAAGCAATATTTTTCCTTGTATATTTTTCAGAGGTTTTATCTAAATAAAAACTCAGTCCTGATCCAACAATGTATGTTCCCCAAAATCCATAATCTTTATTAAAAGATGTTCCCAGTTTCGCATTCCAATCAATATTATCATTGATTTTAAAACCAAAACCGGAATGAAATAAATCAAAAGAAGAAACTCCAGTAAATACAAGGCTTTTATATTCCTGACAATTTGAATTAAATACAGTAACCATTAAAAAAATAACCACTAAAGTAATATGATTTAATTTGTTTGGTTTAGTCATTATTTCATTTTGTTAATTATTACAAGTTACAAATTTCTTCCCAAACATTTTTATTTACCGGAATTCCAGATTTCAGGTTTTCTTCCCTCACCAATAAAACTCTTTCACCCGGATACCGGATTGTATTTTGCGGATCGGAAGGAACTGATTTTTTAAAATCGTCAATAATTCCTGCTATTGTATTACTAATTGATGGAAAATTTTTGAGCCTGGAAAGCTGAATTGCAACAAATACCTGTGAAACACCATATTCTGATTCAAGCCTGCCAATATCAGAAGTTGACATTCCTGCCGATAAAATGGTTGCTAAAATATCGAGCATCAGCGATAATCCCGCACCTTTCCAGTATCCGATAGTTAAAGCCTGCCATGTGTCAAGGATTTCTGAAGGATCATTTGTTAATTCACCCTTGTTGTTAAAACCTCCGGGGTAAGGGAGCATTTCACCATTCATTTTTGCAGCTTCCATTTTTCCATAAGAAAACTGTGTCATTGCAAAATCAAGTACTATGGCTTCGTTATTAAAAGGGACCGCAAAAACCATAGGATTGTTCCCCAGTTTAACATTTGTAGCTCCCCAGGCAGGAGTATTGGGCATGGTATTGGTCCAGGCAATAAGAACAAAACCTTTTTTAGCTGCCTGCCAACCATACCTACCTGCACGCATCCAGTGGTTTGTACTGGCAATTGCCACACAACCAATCCCGTTTTGTTCTGCCAGTTCCATTGCCCTTTTTGTACAGAACTCAGCATTTAAGGGACCAGGACCCAGGTTGCCATTCCATTGCTCCAAAGCACCTGCAGTGTGGATAATTTCAGGGTTCCCATTTACATCGACATAACCTTTTTGGATGTATTCGATAAATCTGGGGAAACGATTAATTCCATGCGAATAAACTCCTTCAAGGCTGTTGGCGGCAAAAATTTCGGCACACCTTCCGGCTCGATCCGAAGTGAATCCATTTTTTATCAGAATCCTTTCAAATTCTGCTTTTATAGTTTTATATGGAATCCTGACCTCTCCCATTTTTTGACTTAATCCTTAAAAATTAATCATTTATCCTTTAAATTCTCCCACACTCTTTTTTTATTCTTTTCCTCTTTTACCCTGAAAGCTCTTTCAAGGTCAATATTTTTACGATTGGCAACAGCACAGAGATAAATAAAAATATCAGCGAGTTCATCACCTATTTCTGTAAATGTAGAATTTGCATCAACAACCAGTCCCTGGCTTTTCCGGACAGCTTTGTATAATTCTCCCATTTCTTCACCCATAAGCAGGCATTTATCAATAATGGTCTGATCAGAAAAACCACGTTCTTTTTCAAGTTCAACCACATATCTCTGAAAATCGAAAAGTTTCGGATTTAATTTTAATTCAGGCATATTACAATTTTATTTTAGCGCAAATTCCACAGCTGCTTTTGCATGAATCCTGGTTGTATCAAACAACGGCATAGCACAATCTTCCTGGTTGATCAGCATAGGAATTTCCGTACATCCCAGAATTACTCCTTCAGCTCCTTCATTCGCCAGTTTATCAATAATTTCCAGAAACCGTTTTTTTGTCTCCGACTTAAACTGTTCATGAAGCATTTCATTGATAATGGCATCATGTATAAACATCCGGTCTTCCTTATCAGGGACAATCGATTTGATCCCCGTTTCGTTCAGTTTTGAATGATAAAAATCCATTTCCATCGTATATTTTGTGCCCAGTAAGCCTACTTTGGTTAATCCTTTCAATTTTATTTCTTTAGCAGTTTCTTCACCAATGTGGATCACAGGAAGCCCGAATTCTTCTTTCACAGCAGAGGCAAACCGGTGCATGGTATTTGCACAAAGCAGAATATAATCGGCGCCGGCATTTTTTACAGCTTTAGCTGCAACTTGTATTACCGGATAAGCATCCTCCAGTTTTCCTTTATTAATTAAATCATCGATTTCAGCAAAATTAACCGAGAACATTGCAATTTTTGCCGAATTCAATCCTCCCAGCCTTTCACTTGTAAACTGGTTTATCAATTTATAATAATCAACGGTCGAAACCCAACTGGTTCCTCCAACCAAACCTATCGTTTTCATATTTTACATTTTTATCCATCTTTCGATTCTATTACAACTTCCTTTACCCTTGTATACGGTGCAAGGTTGATAATCCATTCCATTGTTTTGAAAATATCGGAGGTTTGAATCATCTCTTTTGAACCAAGCGGAGTGCCGGCTTCAAAAGCCATATCGGTATTGACCCAGCCCGGGCAAATGGCTGTAACTGAAATACCTGTTCCTTTCAGTTCATTATAAAGCGATTCGTTAAAACCCATAAGCCCGAATTTAGATGCACTGTAACCTCCACTATCAGCAAAACCGATTTTTCCAGACCTTGAAGCAATGTTAAAAATATGACCTGAATTTTGTTTTTTCATTACCGGCAATACAGCTTTAACTATACCAAAAGCACCCAGTAAATTGATTTTTAATTGAATTTCAAAATTTTCAATCGAAATTTCAGAAGTGCCTTCTCTGTAAATTCCGGCATTATTTACCAAAACATCAATTCGCCTGAATTTTTCAATTATATCCTTAACACCTGATTCTATTAATCCGGTTTGAGAAATATCCATAACCCATACAAACGGTTCTGGTGATTTTCCCAGTGTTTGAATTTTATTGGCGACCTTTTCCAGCTTTTGCCGGTCTCTTCCGATTAATACGGTTTGATACCCAAGGCTTGCAAATCCGATAGCACATGTTTTCCCGATACCTCTGTTGGCACCGGTTATAATGGCAACTTTAACCATAAATCAGATCTGATTAAAATTTCAGGAGTAAATTTAATAATATGAACTGAAATCAGGACTTGACTTCCAGTAAAAAGCCACTCCCGTGTACATTTTTAATTTCGATGGCAGGGTCTGCAGAAAGATACTTGCGAAGTTTAGTAATAAAAACATCCATGCTGCGGGCGGTAAAATACCCGTCTTCGCCCCATATT
>JAFGGF010000008.1 GCA_016930735.1 Prolixibacteraceae bacterium | reverse complement strand
TTTTTCCCAATATTCCTTTTGATATGCTTTAGCAATGTTTTCAGCAAGCATGGAATATTTCCCGGCATCTTCATCTTTCCCGATTATTTTTGCCATTTCCGACAATAATTTAGAGGAATAAAAAAAGTAAGCAGTTCCGATTGGTTTTGATGGAGTTGGTTCAACAGCGATCCAGTCGCCATATCCATACCAGCCTTTGTTGCCGGGTTCTTCCCAAACATAAATAAAATCTTTACTTTTTGAATCCATATAATCAACCCAGGCTTTCATTCCATTGTAATTATCTTCTATGATCCTGGTATCGCCATAGTACAAGTAAGACAGCCAGGGAATTATTACTACAGCATCTCCCCAACCTGGTTTTGACGGGCCACCAACTACAATCGGTGGATTTACATCATAAACCCATCCTTCCTTATCCTGACCATCGGTAATATCAAACATCCATTTTGCCCAGTATTTTGCCAGGTTCATATTAAAATTGGCAGTAGGGGTAAAAATCTGGGCATCACCCATCCAGCCAAGTCGTTCATCCCGTTGAGGACAATCAGTAGGAGCTGCATAAAAATTGCCTCTCTGACCCCAGACAACATTTTTATAAATCTGATTTATTAAATCATTTGAACATTCAAATTTTCCTATAAAGGGAGCATCTGCATGAATCACCTTTCCTGTTAAATCGTCAATTTCAGGCTTTTCTGCTAACCCGGAAACCTGAACATACCTGAAACCATGGTAAGTAAATTTTGGTTCCCAGGTAATTAAATTACCATCCGAAATAATCATATCGGTGGCCTTTGCAGAACGAAGGTTTTCCTGTGCAACTGTTCCATTTTCGTGAAGTAGTTCTGCAAACCTCAATTTAATTGTATCACCTTTTTCTGCCTGAAAATGAATTTTTGCCCAACCTACAATATTCTGTCCCAGATCGAAAACATACTCCCCTTTAACGGGTTCCTTTACCGAAACCGGTTTTACTTCCATTTGCTCACGCAAAGCAGGTGCATACCGACCGTTTAACCTCCCCTGATAATCCGCTAATTCAACTCCTTCCCATCCGGCATCATCAAATCCCGGTTTATTCCATCCCGGTAATTCAAGGTTTGCATTATAAGTTTCACCATTATAAATATTATCAGCTATAATCGGCGAAGTATGCCATTTCCATGATTCATCCGAAACAAATACCTTTTTTGTTCCATCCTTAAATTCAATACTTAACTGTAAAAAGAATTTCAGGGGACCATCGCTGTACTTTTGTCCACCTGACCAGCCCAATCCTCCTGACCACCACATATTTCCCAATACCGAACCAAGTGCATTTTTCCCTTCGTTTAATAAATCTTTTACATCATAAACCTGGTATTCCAGCCTTTTTGGATAATGTGTCCAACCCGGGGTTAATAAATCTTTTCCTACTTTTTCTCCGTTAACATATAAAATATAATTTCCCAAACCGGTTACATAAACCCGTGCCTTTCGTATTTCTCCGGATCCAAGATCAATCTCTTTTCGCATATAAACCGACCTGTCTTTTTGAAAATTGTTACCCGCAATCCATTTAGCCTGCCATTCCGATTCATTCAGGATTCCCATTTCAAAACTTGCAGGTTCACTCCACACCGATACTTTACCTTCACTATCCCAAATTCTTACCCTCCAGAAATAAGTTTCGCCTGACTTTAAATCCTTACCATTGTATTTTACAAAAACTGATTGATCGGATTCTATTTTCCCTGAATCCCATACATTACTTTCAATATGTTCAATTTTATTAAAATTGTCGGCAACAATAACCTGATAGGCAGTTTGAACAGCTCCTCTTCTGTTATCATTAATTTTCCACTGAAATATAGGATGAGTCCTGTCAATACCAACCGGATCAGATACATATTCACATCTAAGGTCGTAAACTGTTGATATTGACAAATCGGATATGCATGACAATAACCCAATTGTCACAATCGTGAGAATAAAAAGTTTTTTCATTGGTTAATAGTTAATTAATTGAATTTTAAATATAAAGAATTAGATAGATTAAATTGCAAATAATTATTATGTTTTAATTACTGGAAACAATCAAAACATTATTTATAAAAATATTCCCTCATAAATTAAAAAATAACCTATTAAACAAATGTTCGATTAATAAAAAGAAATCATGAAAATTTGAAATGTTTAAAAATCTTTAAATCGGATAAACATTGCATGTATAACATAAAAAAATGACATAAATCTTCTTATAATTACCGGCTTAAAATATCTTTGCAACTTTTAAAAATTAACTAAATAATACGAATATGTTTTTACTAATGGTAGTAGTCTTTGTTTTAGGCTACACAGCAATAGCCCTGGAGCATCCTCTTAAAATTGACAAAGCAGCATCGGCACTGATTATAGGTACTTTATGCTGGGTAGTTTATATTTTGGGTGCCGAAAATATCCTTCATTTGGGATTTAGCCCTGCTTGGGAAGGTTTTAAAGTCAGCCACCCCGATGCGCATGGAATTCATGCCATCCATGAATTTATTGTGGAAAGTGAAATAATCCATCATCTCGGAGAAATTGGTGAAATATTATTTTTCCTGCTGGGTGCAATGACAATTGTTGAAGTTGTCGACCAACACGATGGATTCAAAATAATTACGGATAAAATAAAAACAACCAAAAAAATAAAACTGCTTTGGATTTTAAGTTTCCTTACATTCTTCATGTCAGCTTTACTTGATAACCTTACTACAACTATTGTTTTGGTTGCACTACTCCGCAAATTAGTTGATGATAAACAAACCCGTTGGTTTTTTGCCAGCATGGTTGTCCTGGCTGCCAATGCAGGTGGTGCCTGGTCTCCAATCGGTGATGTGACAACCATTATGCTCTGGATTGGCGGACAGGTTACAGCTTTAAGAATTATTGAAGGAGTATTCCTGCCCAGCCTGGTTTGTATGATTGTTCCACTCGGTATTTTATCTTTTACAATGAAAGGGAATGTGCAACGTCCTGAATTAAAAGCAAAAGATAAAACATTAACTTCTCAGGGTGAACAAATCCTGTTCCTTATACTTGGTGTAGGTGGTTTACTCTTTGTGCCTGTATTTAAAACCACAACTCACCTTCCTCCTTATATGGGAATGTTATTATCCTTAGGTATAATCTGGGTTATTGGAGAAATTGTACATCGTAACAAACCAAAGGAAGTTAAAGATAAACTGAAAGTAATAAACATATTAAGGAGAGTGGATGTGCCAACCGTTCTCTTTTTCCTTGGAATTTTATCGGCCGTTGCAGCATTGCAATCTGCCGGACAATTGAATCTTTTATCACAGTTTCTTGATGATAAACTCGGAAATATTTACCTGATCGACCTGGCAATTGGTGTGCTTTCTTCAGTTGTTGATAATGTACCTTTAGTAGCTGGTGCAATGGGTATGTATCCTGTTGCAGACGCAGGGACTGTCGGGTACCTTTCAAATTTTGTTCAGGATGGAGCTTTCTGGGAATTCCTTGCATATACAGCAGGAACCGGAGGCAGCCTTTTAATTATTGGTTCAGCTGCCGGAGTTGCTGCAATGGGACTTGAAAAAATTGATTTTATCTGGTACATGAAACGAATTTCATTACTGGCACTTTCGGGTTATCTGGGTGGAGCACTCGTTTATTACCTTACATATTCATTGCTATAGAAATTAATAGGAATTTGTTCATAAATAAACTTACTGAAGGATTTACGAAACAATTCTGAAGTAAAATATTACTTAATTTAGCGAGGTATAATAATTACAGTTATACCTCGTTTTTTTATGTAGTTTATAGAAAACCAATTAAAATAGTATGCAAACTTTATTACTGATTCAGGCAGATTTAACAAACCAGTTGGATACACTGGCAACCGAACCCGGGGGAATTTCAACAAAATTTATTGACATGGCAATCAAGGGTGGTTGGATAATGATACCGATTGTTATTCTGTCGTTTATTGCAGTTTATATTTTCTTCGACCGGTTTTTTGCCATAAAAAAAGCCGGTAAAATTGATGAATCATTACTTGAAAAAGTAAAGGTTTATATCACCTCCGGGAAGATTGATGCTGCACTGGCACTGTGTAAAAGCAATACCAATCCGGCATCGCGAATGATTGAAAAAGGAATTTCGCGTATCGGGCGCCCGCTGAACGATATTAATGCAGCCATCGAAAATGTTGGAAATCTTGAAATCTCAAAACTGGAAAAAGGCCTTCCGGTACTTGCTTCGGTAGCGGGTGGAGCACCTATGATCGGATTTCTTGGAACGGTAATGGGAATGATCCAGGCATTTTACGATATGTCGAACGCCGGAAACAATGTTGATGTCAATTTGCTATCAACAGGTATTTACCAGGCTTTGGTTACAACTGTAGCTGGTTTGATTGTTGGTATTATAGCCTATTTTGCATACAATATCCTTGTCTCGAATGTCGAAAAGGTTGTATTCAAAATGGAAGCAGCCACTTCTGAATTTATGGATATTCTGAACGAACCGGCATAAATATCTGATTATGGCTTTAAAAAGAAGAAATAAAGTTAATGCAGTTTTCAGCATGTCCTCAATGACTGATATTGTTTTCCTGTTATTGATATTCTTTATGGTAACATCAACTCTGATTGCACCAAATGCTTTAAAACTGCTGCTGCCACAAAGCAATAATCAAACAGCGGCAAAACCCATTACGACTATATCCATTACCAAAGACATCCTGTATTTTGTTAATGATAACGGAAGGACAAAAAGAGTGGTATTCAATGAAATTGAACCTTTTCTCCAAAGCAGGTACGGAACAAATAATACTGATATTTATATTTCTTTACACGCAGATAAAACTGTTCCAATTGAGCAGGTTGTTAAAATAATGAACATTGCACGGAAAAACGGGTATAAGATGATACTGGCAACAGCGCCGGAATAATTTTATGAGTTATTTCAAAAAACATAATAAAGGTTTTATCGGGTCGACTATATTTCACCTGATAATATTGTTTTTGTTGGTCTGGTTTGGCTTTTTTACTGCATTACCATTGCCTGGTGAAGAAGGCATTTTAGTTAATTTCGGAACAAGTAACCAGGGATTGGGAGAGACTGAACCCAGCCCTGCAAAAAATACACCTCCTGTTGTTAAAGAAGAAAAAAAGGAAATTGTTACCACTCCTCCACCTCCACCATCAAATCCACCACCGGTTAAATCAAATCCGGTTCCTGAGACATCTGCAGAACAAGTCGCAATGACTCAGGATTATGAAAAAACAGTAGCTATCGATGCTGCTGAAAAAAAGAAAAAAGAAGAAGAGGATCGTATTAAAAAACAAAATGAAGAAAAGGAAAGATTACGTCGCCAGGCAGAAGAACAGGATCGTCTTAAAAAAGAAGCTGAAGAAAGGGAACGATTAAGAAAAATAGCAGAAGAGCAGGAACGGTTAAGAAAAGAAGCCGAGGAACAGGAACGTTTGAGAAAAGAGGCTGAAGAGCGTGAGCGTCAACGACTGGCAGAACTGGAAAGGCAACGTCAGGAAGAGGAACGAAAAATCAATGAAATCAACTCACGGACAAAAAACGCTTTTGAAAACAGTGGCAGCGGGGGTGGCGACACCGGTTCAGGAAACGGAAACAGCCAGGGAGTTACCTATCCCGGAGGAAATCAGGGAGTCCCAACCGGCTCACCTGGGGCAACTAATTACGGGCAGGGAGGCAGTGGCTCTGGTGACCAGGGATCGGGTATTTCATACAGCCTTTCCGGGCGCACATCACGATCGCTTCCAAAACCGGAATATCCCGGCAATGAAGAAGGAATCGTAGTTGTTCAGGTAACGGTTGACAAAAACGGAAATGTAACCAAAGCTGAAGCTGGTGTCAGGGGATCAACTACTATGAATACTCTTTTATTAAAAGCTGCTAGAGAAGCTGCAGTAAAAGCCAGATTTAATATTGCCAGTAACGCTCCAGCATTCCAGGTCGGAACCATAACTTATAAATTTTCTCTACAGTAATTTATTTAGATTAACATTTCCATCGAAAAAAATAAAACTCTCAAAATATGAAAGTTAACCAAGCAAATATTACATTTTTTATCTAAATAAAGATCAATAAGTATTTTATAATCAACAATCATGGATTACAGATGTTTTTACTATTAAATTAGAGTTATGGTAAATACATCGATGTGGATAAAAGCACTCCGTGTAATACCGCGGATTTCAAAAACTGAATGGGACCAGCTGGACGTGATTTCAAAGTGGTTGATTTCAACCAGGGCTGCAGTGTTTGTAATGACAGCCATTGCAGGTGCAATTGGGGGATTACTGGCATATCGTACAGGTAATTTCTCATGGGGAGTATTTGTGCTGGCAATTCTGGGTATTGTAATGGCCCATGCCACAAATAACCTGTTAAACGACCTTGTTGATTATAATAAGGGGATTGATAAAAACAATTATTACCGTTCGCAATACGGGCCCCAGCCGCTTGAACACGGTTTTATGTCAAAATCAAAATTTTTAAGATATATTCTGATTACCGGTCTTATAGCTACTTTAATCGGAGTGTTTTTGACCTATCAGACAGGGTTGGAAACCTTAATATTTTTCGGGCTTGGTATGTTTTTCCTCCTGTTTTATACCTGGCCGTTAAAATATATCGGGCTGGGAGAACCGTCGGTTATTCTGGTATGGGGACCATTAATGGTAGGCGGAACTTACTTTGTGGTTTCCGGGGGCCATTGGGATAGCTGGGTAGTAGTTTTAAGTTTGGTTTATGCACTAGGCCCGACAACCGTTCTGTTAGGTAAACATACCGATAAACTTTTAGAGGATAAAGCCAAAGGAGTGCGGACACTTCCTGTAATTCTGGGAGAAAAACCTTCGCGTTATATAACTATTTCATTCTGGCTGCTTCAATATGTTTTTGTAATCTGGCTGGTTTTAAACGGAACCTTAGGATTTCCGATGTTGCTTGTATTACTGGCTGTCCCAAAACTAATAAAAGCAATTGAAGTATTTACAAAACCCCGACCAAAAGAAGCTCCCAAAGACCTTGCACCCGGTGTTTGGCCCCTGTACCTGGTCAGAAATGCCTTTGAATACAACCGGCGATTCGGGATGTTATTTTTGCTTGCCCTCATAATTGAGGTTATTTTTTTCAGGTTGAATATTCTTCAGATTCTTTAGTTAAAAATATATCATTATATTGAAAACTTTTTCTAAAATATTAATATGAATACTTTTCTTCAACTTGGTACCTCGATTGTAGTTTTAGCCCTGATTTCCTATTCAATAGCTATTATTACAGAACAACGAAAAAAGGTTATAAATAAAATAGTCCTCATTTTCCTGTCACTTGGGGTATGCCTTGATATTACAGCAACAATATTTATGATACTTGGATCGTCAAAAGGAGCATTGACTACACACGGGATTATCGGTTATTCTTCTTTGCTGGGAATGGCAATTGATGCTATCCTGATCTGGCGGCAAAAATCCAAAAAAGGAATTAATTCCAATGTCCCGAACGGATTGCATATTTATTCAAGGTATGCCTACATCTGGTGGATTATTGCATTCCTTACCGGTGGATTACTTGTGGCATTAAGATGAACTTTAAATATATTTTAATCCGATTTTCAACCCTTAAATCAGTATTAAATGTAATTTACAGGAAAAAATGGAAGACTTAAAACCATCTGCCCGGCAAAAAATAAAACCCTGGCTGATAGCCCTATCTGCATTACCTTCATTTATTATAGCAGTTATCATTTTACAGATTCTGATTTTCGGAACCTGGTCTCTTTTATCAGGCTCAGATTTTTTTCATTATCAGGTAACATTAAAAGAAAATAAATTTTATGAACTGGTCGGCTCTGTTACCATGTTGCTGGCAACCATACTGGTTGTGTGGGTTTACTGGGTAAAAATTCAAAAAAGCAATTTTATTTCCATTGGTTTTAATAAAAAATATCTTTTAAAAGAAATCATTATTGGATTAACAACCGGTATCTTTCTTTTATCAGCAGTTTTCGTGGTTTTATTATTATTAAATCAGATTGAAATTGAAAATATTCAGTTTGATACATTTTCTTTTATTAATTATTTGCTGATATTCATAATGGTAGGCATTTATGAAGAATTACTTATCAGAGGATATTTCCTCGGGACATTTATGAATTTGACCAATAAATATATTGCACTCATAATCACCGCCATACTTTTTTCGCTGATGCACATCATGAATGCAAATTTCTCATTGATTCCATTTATAAACATTGTTTTAGCCGGAATCCTCCTTGGTGTTGTTTATATTCATACGAGGCGGATTTGGTTTCCGATGGCTCTGCATATAATCTGGAATTTCCTGCAAGGGCCGGTTTTTGGTTCAGAAGTAAGCGGAGGAAGCACTGGTGAAACAATCTTTCAGATAAAAACCACAGGAAGCGATTTGCTTACCGGCGGGGAATTTGGTTTCGAAGCTTCGTTTATTATGACCGGATTAATGATCGGGTTAATAATTATCCTGGAAAGATATTATAAGAAATATCAAATTAATTCTGCAAGCTAATTTTTGATTTTACCTTGTGAAGATCAGGTAATTAAATTCGACTCCATAATCCCAATTATGAAGATTATAATATTCATGAATGGAAAAAATTGAATATTCGGTTCTCACTCCAAGCAATAAATTCTTTTTCCGGTTTATCGGAAATTTACAGTTTATTATAAATGAAAAATCATTGTTTTTAAAATAATCGGCATTGGGTGTATTTGTCCTTTCAATCAATTTATTAAAAGCCATTTTTGAATTGAACCTATTTGAAAAGGCCAGGCCAGTTTCCAGATAAACAGGTTTTTGTATTGAGGATAAATTGTAACCAATTAACAAGGGTATTTCCATATAATGAAGTTTCAGCAGTTCCAGAGCTTTATTTCCATATTGATTGGAAAATTCATAAATACTGCCTTTCTGAATGTACCTCAACTCAAATACACCATATAATTTTTTTTTGAAGTTATGCTTTACAAAAGCACCTGCAGAAATACCTCCGGCTCCCCAAATCTGGCCGTTCGAAGAGCCCCAGAACTGCTCTTTTTCACCTTCAACCTGAATTCCGTTAAAATTGAATAATAATCCTCCGATAAAGCCCGGCTCCTGCGCTTCTACTTCAGAGATTACAAAAAGCAGTATTAATTCAATGAGAAGATATTTTATTTTCACGATAAATTACCATAAGCTTTAAGTTAATAGCTTGCAACTGTTATTTGATCAGCTTTTTCAATGCATCCCCGATTTTTTTCAAACCGTCGGAAGCCGATTCTTTTACGATATCAGCAATATACTTTTGCGTTTCTGAGTAATCCATTTTAACATCAGGTTTGTTAACCGGTCCGCTTATTAATACAGTAACCGGAACCGCTGTAATTTTATCCTGTCCTGGCAGCGCTTTCAGTAAATCCTGAATATCAGGGCCAAAAGCCGAACGCTCAATTACAAAATCCATTTTCATGTCAATTATATCATCCACATTGAGCTTGCCGCTTATATTTGCCTGCTGACCGGCTATTTCAGTCTGAAACGGTTTTAATAAAATATTGCCATCCGTAACACTAAACTGGGCTGTAAAATTATCAACTGTAATATTACGGAGCTTTTCCTGTTTCAATATATTTTTCAGTTGTTCAAATGTCGGTGAATCAACAATCTGAAAATTTTTGGTATTAAAAGTACCGGAACCGTTAACAGAGGATGGAATAATACTCAAATCGGAGCCAAGTTTACCTTTAGTAGAGAATTTTGTACTGACCTTCCCCTGGCTTTTTGAGTTTGCCGGCAACAATTTCTGTAATGAGAGGATTGTCCGGGAAGCAACAGGCAGGTCAATTTCATTCACAGCAAAACCAAAATCAAAATCCGGATTTTTTTCAGGGTTATTTGAATAGGAGCCATTTAAGGTAAGCTCTCCTCCGAAAAGGTTTATATTCAATCCATCGAGCGAAAGTTTTCCGTTTTTTGCTGTAATCAAACCATTCACATTTTTTAAAGGAAATCGCCCAAAAGCTGCATCGGTAATCTGTGAGGTAAATTCAATATCGAGGTTTGATGGGATATCAAAAGCAGTCAAACTACTTTCTTCTCCTTCATTAGACGCAACAGCCTTGCTTTCTTCCGTTTTTACCTGAAGATTCATTATTTCATTCAGATTCAGATATTGTGAACGCAACTGCAATTTACCAGTAAGGGTTTCATTCGAATTATAATACTCCATAAAATTCAGAAATTTCCCGTCAAGTTTCAAATCGCTTGAGCCGATAATTACCTGCAATCCTGACAGGATTACCTCTGTAGAATTAAAATTCAGCCTGCCGTTTGGAATCTGAACAGGTTGCGACAGTTCAGGGTCGGTATAACTAAATCCCGATAATACTGCTGATCCTGACAGGTCATTCAGTTTTATTTCGTTACCTGCTTCACCTTCTACCTTAAAATCGATATCAACTTTCCCCTTTGCCTTGGCCGCTTGTGGAGCCACCTCACCAAGTGTAGGTACAGAATTATAGATAGAGGCGATATCCAGAGATTTTATATTCCCGGTTAAATTAAACAAAGGGACTTTCCCGGCAGAATTGCCGTATTTCCCATTTACCTGAATTTCACTTCCGGGAACAGCAAAGGTTAATCGGTTTAATGATGCGACACCATTTTTTATTCCGGCGTCGACATGAATATTTGATAACGATAGTTGTTCATATTTCGATTTTTTTACATCCATCAGAACTTTCAGATCGTAATTATCAGGAATTAAAATTGGTTCTGAAGAAGCTTCCGTTTCATTCTCGGTTGTTTTATCAGTCACAAGAGTTTCATTACCGGGTTCCTGTTTATTCTGAAATGCCATCAATTCATTTAAATCGGCATTATCGGAACTTATTTTTATTTCACCACCAAGAATACCGTCATACAAAAAATACCTCAGGTAATTCGATAATTTTCCTGAAACCGAAATATCGTTGTTCCCTGCTAAAACCTGAATTCCTGAAAGTGAAATTTCAGAGGGAGTAAACTCCATTTGCCCGGAAGGTATCTTCACCTGCACCGGAGCCTTATCTCCCGAATAAACCAGATCAGAAAAAATAATCCTCCCACCGGCAGATATTTTATCGTATTGTTTTTTATCGATGTCGCTGTAATTCCCTTTTGCTGATATGTTTGCATCAACTGTCCCTGTAAGAGCCATATCTTCAATCGGCAGGGCATTTTTTAATTTATCAAAATCGAGCTTAGCATTTAAGGCTGTATTAAAGCTCATATCTGAATAAATGTTACCTACCTCAAATGATAGGTCGATTGGATTCCCGGCAACATCGGCATGTGTATTTTTTACCGAAAGAGTAAGAAGGTCCAGGCTTCCCTGTGGCTTCCAAACCCTGACATTTGTACTGATATCCTTAATTTCCTCCGGAAGGTCGGTATAATTTATCCTTCCGTTTTCAATGGTAAAATCAAAGCTGAATGAAGGGTATTCTTCTTCGTAATACAGTCCTTTGAAATAGCCTGACATATCAGCTGTTCCTTCAGCTTCCACCGATTCGAGGTATTTTTCATAATCGGGAGGAGTTAAAGCAAGAAAATCTTCCAGTTTGCTTTTTTTCGCCTGGAATTCAAGGTTAAACCATATGGAATCATTTGGCATTTTAATATCTCCCGACAAATCGAAAGGAAGATTATTTACCCGGCATTCGCTCTCCTTAATTAAAATGGTCCAATCCGAAAAATCAATATCGATCAATGCATTAACAAATAATGAAGTATTTGATATATAAGTTACAGAATCGTAATTCAGGTAAAATTTCCCGGCACTTACATCACCTTTCAGTTCAGTTTCTGAACCAAACAGATTTCCTGCCAGATTCAAATCCGATTCATTTAACGATAAAGTCATTGGCATTGAATTATCTGTATAATTGATTGAAGCATTCTGCACTTTGATTTTATCAAGTTTTAATACAAAGGGCTTTTCCGCTTTATCTGATGACGGTGATTTCTGCTGAACAGCTTCCGTTTCCTTCATAATATTCCAGTTGGCATCTAAAGTATCTGCTTTCAGGTTCAAAACAGGACTTACAAATACAAGTTCTTCCAACGCCATATTATCTTTACTGAAAAGTGATTTTAAAGAAACTGAAGACCGGAATGAAGGGACATAAAGAAGTGTATCTCCTTCAAAAAATCCGACACCTGTGACAGCCACATCCTGAATTTCCAAAGTGGCTTTCGGAAAATTCCGGAACAGAGACAATTTAAATTCTGTAAAATCGACCTTTGCATTGATACTTTGATTAATTGTAGATTTTACTTTTTCAAGGAGAGCATTTTTAAAAATAACCGGAACAGCAAACATGCTACCAATAATGATTGCCAGAATGATACCTATTATTATGATTGCCTTTTTCATATTGACTTCGAATTTTTTATTACTCTGAGCTTTCTCTGAGTTCTCTGTGGTTAAATTCATTTTCAACCGCAGAGGGCGCAAAGATTACCAAAACCAAATTAAGAACCGGATAAACCCTATACAAATATAACAAACAGCTTATCTAACTAATTGAAACAAAAGTTAAAGTTCCTGTAAAATTAACCGCCGCAGTAATTGTAACGCAGTTTGTGAGGAGCGTATTATATTTCGTTCGCGTTTATCTCCAACAAAAATATATTTATAGGAATACACTTTTTCTTTACCGGCAACAGCGATCCAGACAGTGCCGACAGGTTTTTCTTCGGTTCCCCCATCGGGGCCGGCAATACCGGTAGTTGCCACCGAATAATCAGATCCTAATTTTTCTTTTACACCCAAAGCCATTTGCTCAGCAACTTCTTTACTTACTGCACCAAATTCTGCAAGCGAATCTTTTTTTACGCTGAGAAGTTTTTGTTTGATATCGTTTGAATAGGAAGTAACTGAACCTTTGTAATATTCTGAACATCCGGGAATTGATGTGATCAGATGAGAAATATACCCTCCGGTGCAACTTTCGGCAACAGCCAGGGTTTCTCCTCTTTCAGCCAATAATTTACCAATGACACCTGCCATCTCATCATCGTCGTATCCATAAATATAACCCGGAATAATTTTTATCAGTTTTTCAATTTCCTGCTCAACAAGGACCTTCAATTTTTCTTTATTATCACCTAAGGCACTTAAACGAAGCCTGACAGCCATCGGATTCGGGAGATATGCAAGTTTTATTTCTTTTGGTAAATTATCTTCCCAGTTTTCCAGTTTTTCTGCCAGCATCGATTCCGGGATTCCCTGTGTTAAAACCGTACGATGATAAATAGCTCTGGCTCTGCCTGTTTCCCTTAATCGGGGAAGAATCTCTTCTGAAACAAGATATTCCATTTCAAATGGCACACCTGGAACCGAAATAAAAATGGTATCGTTTTTTTCAAACCACATTCCCGGTGCTGTTCCCTGTTTATTAGAAAGAATGGTACAGGATTCAGGAAGTAAAGCCTGATCTTTGTTCAGTTGGTTCATATCGACATTCCTCAACCTGAACTTTTGCATTATCGCATCCAGCGTCGGCTGATGAAAAATCAGTTTCGTTTCGAAGTATTCGCATAATACTTTTTTGGTAATGTCATCTTTTGTAGGTCCCAAACCACCGGTAATTATAACCAGGTCAGCATTTTTTTCAGCATTTTCCAATGCTTTCAGGATGTGTTCCCTGTCATCATGAACCGAAGTGATCTGAAAAATTTCAATTCCTGCATGGTTAAGTTCTTTGGCAATCCATGCAGAATTGGTGTCAACAATCTGCCCGATAAGGATCTCATCACCAATAGTTATAATTTCAGCCTTCATTTTTTTCAAATTTTTTCAGGAATGCCAAACGTTGTAAAAGCGTCGGATGTGAATAATTAAAAAACACGTAAGCCGGATGCGGTGTCAGGTTGCTCAGATTTTTCACTGATAATTTTTTTAGTGCCGAAGCCAAAGCTTCCGGTTTAAAATGAACAGCAGCAAATTCATCGGCCTGGTATTCATTTTTCCGCGAAAGTTTATTCATAAAAATATCGAGCACAAACGAGACCGGTGAATATAAAATTCCAAAGGCAATTAAACCAATATGAAAATTTGGCTCCTCTACCCCAAGGGCTTTGCTTAAAACAGGACTGTCGATCAACAACGAAAAAATAAATAAAAGCAATCCGGTTTGAACGATTGAAATAATC
Source organism: Prolixibacteraceae bacterium (assembly GCA_016930735.1). GTDB lineage: Bacteria > Bacteroidota > Bacteroidia > Bacteroidales > Prolixibacteraceae > JABMQB01. The sequence goes on along the minus strand of JAFGGF010000008.1, from coordinate 7,169 downwards.
AATCCCTGAGTTACGTGTTTCTTTTTATTATGCCCGATTTCGTGCGCTAGCACAGCTACAAGTTCATCGGTTTCTAAATCATTAATAAGTGTATCGTAAAGTACAATTCGTTTTTTCTTCCAGAAACCCGTAAAATAGGCATTGGCTTTTGTTGAGCGTTTTGACCCGTCGATAACAAAAATATTATCGAGTTTAAATCCCACTTTTTCAGAAAAGTTCTGAATTGCATCACGGAGTTCGCCTTCTTCCAGAGGTGTTTGTTTGTTAAAAAGCGGTACTATCAGGTTGGAATAAAACATGGCCATAAACAGGCTGAATCCGGAGATCAGTATCCAGGCATAAATCCAGAACATGTTTTGTGTTTTTTGGTAAATCCAGATGATCAATGCCAGCAATCCGCCACCGATCAACCCGCCAATCAGCCAGCCCTTTATTTTATCGAGGATGAAAGTTTTAGGGGTGGTCTTATTGAATCCGTATTTTTCTTCGATTTTAAAAGTATCATAAATTGAAAACGGAGTATTCAAGACATCGGAAGCCAGCATCAGAATTCCAAAAAAGATAAAAGCCACAAGGATTGCATTTGAGGTATAGTTGTAAGCTATATTGTTTATAAAAGCAAAACCATAAAATACAAACATTGCCAGGATCAGCAAAAAACCAAAGCTGCTTGTAAGCAATCCAAAGCGCTGGTTTTCAAGCTGGTAAGCCTGTTGTTTTTTATATTTTTCTTCGTCGTAAATTCCCTTTACTTCATCGGGGAGTTTATCGCTCATACAGGTAGTGTTCAGGTAATCCAGGTAGCGTTCAACAATAAAATCAACTACAATAATTGCGATTATGATGTAATAAATTATCTGGTGCATAAATTTGTTTTCAATTGAAAATGCAAATATACGCAACAATAAATTGGGGCTGAAAGTTTATAATTTGTTTTTTTCTGAGCTAAAAACTGCAAGTTACAAGCTGTTAGCCAGGGTTCTTATTTCTTCAAGCCACGAGCTTTGAGCTTCGAGCCATGAGCCATAAGTGCCTGGTTTATTATTTATTACTTTTTTACTGAGACTGCCTACTGAGACTGCCTACTGAGACTGCCTACTGAGACTGCCTACTGAGACTGCCTACTGAGACTGCCTACTGAGACTGAACACTGAGACTGCCTACTGAGACTGAACACTGGCTACTGCTCTGCGCCGCCGCACGATTGTAACGTATGGTCTTGTTATTTTACCACGCGAAAAATTCGCGCGGGAGCAGTGAGTTTAACTTGAAAGTTTTTACCTGTGTTAAATCAAGGATGGCATCCCATTGAGGGATGCCATCCTTTAAATATTTAATAAAACTAGAAAGTGTTGAGTAAAAATTAATCTTTCATAAGTAAAGGTGAAGGGTAATATTTACAATTACCCTTCACCTTTTCGCAATGAGAAAACTTGTTAGTATTTAATAATATAATTCAAAACAATATAGGGCTGAAGGTTATTATGAGCACCTCCCCCTCCGGTAGAACCAGTATTAATATTTGAGGGGCTGGTGGAATATGAATTAGTATTTGTCCTGTACATAAAATTATTATCAAAATCATAACCATCAGCACCAAATAAACTGTTACCTCCCATATATCCTAAAATTTCTGCAAAATATGCGTCGACATAAGTATGGTAATGGCTAGGGATCTCTGTAGTTGTAAGCGTATGGTTTTTTTCACCTCCAGTTTTACCAAGTGCATTGAATTCAGTTTCAGCATTGTTATAACCAACAGGAATTTTACTTTTTAAATTGGGTAAATTAAATGTCGTATAACCATCTCCAGGTCCATAAATTTCACCTATGACAGAAAACAATCCTGCATACGTTGCACGGCTTACAGCCTGGCCTTCACACAATAAATACCCATCAGGAGCTGAAATCCCTGCAAACTGCACAATGACTCCCGGAGGCGAGCTCAATCCCCCGGAAGAAGTTTGCCAGCTTGCCAGCCCATTGGCATCAGAGGTAAGTACTTTGCCTGCAGCAGGAGAACCTCCTTCAATTTTAATGATCCCTGATACTTCAAAATTCCCGTTAATACGTGCCAGATCAGTACTGAAATCACCATAAATCAAAGGGGTTGCTGAATTTGAATTTTCGATATAGAGCTTATTATCACCGGTTTCATTGTACCCGGCCCGATAGCCCAAAAATATATTTCCGGATTTATTATGGACAGAACTCCCCCTACCGGCGTTATATCCTATAATTGTATTATTTGATCCTTCCTGATTAAAATAATTTGATTCATGCCCAAAAGAAGTATTATAATTACCCATAGTATTTTCATACATTGCCCCATATCCTACTGCAGAATTAAAAATCCCTTCTGTATTTGAAAATAATGATCTTGTTCCTAATGCAGTATTCTTATGACCTGTGGTATTTGTATATAATGCGTTTTCTCCGAAAGCAACATTATGTCCACCTGATGTATTGGAGAATAAAGCTTTATAACCGGTTGCGGAATTTTTATCGCCATTACTGTTGGAGTACAACGCCTGATAACCTGTTGCAGTATTAAATGGTCCGTTCGAATTTGTTAAAAGTGCCCCAATTCCGATACCTACATTATAATTCAACGCTAAGTTATTGGTTCCTGCCCCTGTGCCAAGGAAAACACTGCTGCCATCGGATATTCCATCAGTCAAATCATTAATTTCAGATGCACCACCCGAAGATGGAGTCTGCCAGTTTGCCAGCCCACTGCCATCAGAGGTAAGTACTTTTCCTGCACCGGGCGAACCACCGGTAATTTTTACCTGCCCATTTACTTCCAGTTCAGCATCGGGGTTGGTTTCACCGATCCCTACTTTCCCGTCAGTGGTAAAGGTTACTTTTTCGGAACCACCACTGCTGAAACCAAGGTTGCTGCCGTAATCTATGGTTGAAGAAAGATACAAGGTATCCCAACCCAGGTTTTCAGCACCAAGATTTCTGTCTCCATCAGTTTCGGGGGCTATATCGCCATTCACCTGAAGTTTGTAATCAGGACTAGCTGTGCCAATACCTATATTGCCGTTGTCGTATACTGTCCCTGTAACGAGTGCGCTGCCATTCCACTTTGAAAGGTAATTGATTGTGTTTGCCCCTACCTGCGGGTCGGTCTCGTCGGCGGTGGTAAAATCGTCGGAAGCATCTTTATCCCAGCCGTCAAATGCCGTTTCACTCCCATCGATATCGGCGTCGGTATAGTGGTCCAGATCGCTGATCTGCGATTCTGTGATGGAGATTCCGGTACTCTTGTCCCATGCTCCGAACACCGGGTCGGTTTCTGCCGGTATGTCGCTCCAACCTGCCAAACCGTTGGCATCGGAAGTTAATACTCTGCCGGCAGCAGGTGATCCGCCTTCAATTTTTACGGTCCCTGAAACTTCAAAATTGCCGTTTATACGAGCCAGATTTGTACTGAAATCACCGTAAATCAAAGGGGTTGTAGAATTTGTATTTTCTATATAGAGTTTATTGCTGCCGGTTTCAAAATAACCTGCATAATACCCAAGAAAGACGTTCCCTTCATTTGCATGTGCTGAATTTCCCATTCCCGCCCGAAATCCGACCATTGTATTTTTTGTACTTTGTGTATTGTAATAATTTGCCTCGGAACCTATTATAACATCCCAAAATCCTGATGTACTTGAGTAGCGGGCTTTTTTACCGATAACAACATTATCTCCACCAGATGTACTGGTGTATGATGCCTGATAGCCCAATGCCGTATTCCCCTGACCATTTGCGTTATTATACATTACCTCAGAACCCACACCTACATTGTAATTATTTTTATTCAGATAAAATGCTGAATATCCCAGGGCAGTATTATAGTCTCCGTCCTCGTTTGCCCCAAGGGCGCCGTTTCCCACACCTGTATTATAGGTTCCGGTATTGTTTTGGATTAATGCACTGCTACCTATACCGGTATTACCATTTCCCCTGGTATTGGATGACAACGATTGGTTTCCCACTCCAACATTATTTGATCCAATAGTAGTAACCAGCCCTGACCTATACCCTATAAAAACATTTTCATTATTAGTTAAATCATCATTAAATCCTGCAAATTCTCCAATGAATACTGATCTGCCAGAATTTAAAGGCTCTATGCGGGCACCAACCATTTTCCATTTTTCAGACCCGGCGAGGTCAAACCTGATAATATCATCATCGGTAGATTCTTCAACCTGAATTTTTGTATCCTGGTCTGCATCTTCAATTTTATTGCCTGCGGGTGCGGTTGACCAGCTTGCCAGCCCATTGGCATCGGAAGTCAGCACTTTTCCGTCACCTGGCGAGCCACCGGTTATTTTTACCTGCCCGGCAACTTCCAGAGCAGCATCCGGACTGGTTTCGCCAATCCCTACTTTTCCGTCAGTGGTAAAGGTGACTTTTTCAGCACCCCCACTACTGAAACCAAGTTTACTGCCATAATCAATGGTTGAAGAAAGATACAAAGTATCCCAACCCAGATTTTCAGCACCAAGATTTCTGTCTCCATCTGTTTCGGGGGCTATATCGCCATCCACCTGAAGCTTGTAATCAGGGCTGGCTGTTCCTAACCCAATATTACCGGATGCAGCAATATAAAATGAATTCGTTGGTGCTCCCGGCCTGATTTTAAATGGCAATAAACTGCCATTTGTATAATCCCTGATAACAAAATTGGTTTCATTTCCCAGAATGTCCCATGTTTGCGCAGTAAAGCCGGAAGTGTTGTCCTGAAGGAGGCGGATAGATGGATTATTACCTGTATGTATTACCAGGTCAAGCGCTGGATTTGTATCCCCGATCCCCACATTTCCATCGGTTGTAAAAGTTACTTTTTCCGCACCACCACTACTGAAACCAAGGTTGCTGTCGTAATCTATGGTGGAGGAAAGAAACAGTGAATCCCAACCCCTTGTTCCTGCCCCAAGGTTTCGGGTACCATCTGTGAGGGGGGCTATATCACCATCTACCTGAAGTTTATACTGCGGAATAGATGTTCCTAATCCGATGTTCCCGGATGCAGCAACAAATAATGAATTATGTGGTGCTCCAGAACTGATTCTAAATGGCAGTAAATTACCATTCGTAACATCCATGATAAAAAAATTGGTTTCATTACCTGCAATATTCCATGTTTGTGGAGACCACCAGGAGGAATTGTCCTGAAGCAAACATATTGAGGGTGTGTCTCCGTTACGAATAACCAGGTCTTTTGTCGGATTTGATTCTCCGATACCAACATTTCCACCGGAATAATATATATCGCTGCCACTTGACAGCCATTTTCCGGAAGTATTCCACCGGGCTGTATCGACTGCCGTTATTCCCTGAGCAATTGAAGCTCCGAAAACAGGGTCGGTTTCAGCACCGGGATTTCCCCAGAAAGCCAAACCGTTAACATCGGAAGTGAGGACTTTTCCGGCACCTGGCGAGCCTCCGGTTATTTTTACCTGCCCGTTGACTTCCAGTTCAGCATCCGGACTGGTTTCGCCAATCCCTACTTTTCCATTGGTTGTAAAAGTCACTTTTTCGGAGCCTCCGCTGCTAAAGCTGAGGTTGCTGCCGTAATCGATGGTGGAAGAAAGGTACAGGGTATCCCAACCAAAATTTTTAGCTCCAAGGTTTCGATCACCATCAGTCCTTGGAACGACATCACCATCTACCTGTAATTTATACCATGGATTGGTTGTTCCAATCCCTATATTGCCGGATTTAGAAATAAAAAACGTGTTAGTGGGCGCACCTGAACTAATTTTAAACGGAATTGTATTGCTATTTGTAACATCGCGGATAAAGAAATAAGTCTCATGCCCGGCAATATCCCATGTCTGAGGCACATATCCGGATTTATCATCCTGCAATAGCCTGATAGCAGGCGTATTGCTGTTATGTATAACCAGTTCAAGATCCGGGTTTGTTTCACCAATCCCGACTTTCCCGTCGGTAGTAAAGGTCATTTTTTGAAGGCCCCCGCTGCTGAAGCCGAGGTTGCTGCCGTAATCGATGGTGGAAGAAAGGTACAGGGTATCCCAACCCAGAGTCGAAGAGCCAAGGTTTCTGTTTCCGTCTGTTTCAGGGGTAATATCTCCATCCACCTGTAATTTATAATCAGGGCTGGTTGTGCCAATACCAACGTTTCCGTTGTCGTATACGGTCCCTGCCACCAGGGCGTTGCCATCCCACTTTGGAATGTAATTGGTTGTGTTTGAACCTACCTGCGGGTCGGATTCAGTTCCGCCTATGTTATGGAAATCATTGCTGGTGGCTGTTTGTACATCGGCAAGTGTAACATCATCATCGTCAAGGCTGCCATCGTTATTGGTATAAACATTTGTTACATCAGTGAGCATTGATTCCAGTTCAGCTTCCGAATCCATTTCAGATGGCACTACAATCCCAAATAGTTCTGCTTCGAATTCAGATTCCGTATCAATTATCTCAAGATCGCCGGACTCAGGCACATCGTCGTCAGTTCCGCCTATATTGTGGAAATCATTGCTTGCAGCTGACTGCACATCAGCCAATGTTACATCATCATCGTCAAGGCTGCCGTCGTTATTAGTAAAAATATCTATAACATCGCCAATCTGTGATTCAAGCTCTGCCTCAGTATCCATAGCTGAAAAAACCGGATCTGTTTCTGGTATTGTTCCCCATGTTGCCAATCCATTGGCATCGGATGTAAGAACCTTCCCTGAACCGGGTGATCCACCGGTTATTTTCACCTGGCCGGCAACTTCAAGTTTAGCACCGGGTGTAACTGTCCCTATCCCTATATTTCCATTATCGTAAATAGTCCCTTTTCTTAAGTAGCCGCCACTGCCCCATTTGGCTACAAAATTTTCATTTCCTGCCCATTCATCCCAGCCGGTACCATCTTTTACAAAATTCAGGTCAACTGAATTGGCATTTTCAATTCCCAGCTTCAATTCTCCATGGTTATTTACCAGATAACTCAAACGCTGGTCGTCGGTTCCTGTACCATCCTGAAGCACAGATAAATCGACTGTTGAGCCATTGGTGATTGACAAATCTGTGCCATTCAGGCTGATATCCTGCAACTCGTTGGTCGGGTCGGCATCGGCATCATCAGGATTTGTGATGTACCCGGCATCATTGGTAAATTCGCTGACATTTTCAGGCACCCCGGCAAG
>JAFGGF010000046.1 GCA_016930735.1 Prolixibacteraceae bacterium | reverse complement strand
AGTTTTTGTTCAGGATTGCCATGTTCTTTGGCACTGTAGAAATCCATCCCGATCAGTTCTTCTCCGTTAACTGATTTTTTTGAATCGGGGCCTAAAAAATACATAGGTAAAACAATGCCACCTGCTTCAAGGGCGAGAATTTCGAAAAAACCTTTCGATTGTAATCCATCCGCACCAAGAGGCAAATGTTCGCCATGCCATTCAATAGTTCCCAAAGGCAAATACGCTATCGGAGTTTTGGCAATAATACTCCTGAATTCCTTTGGAGTTAATTCTTCGTATAAAACCTTTTCCTGCTGCCCTGATGAATTAATTCCACAGAAAAGCAAGAAAAAGAAAAAGAGGTTGGTAAGTTTTTTCATTTTAATAGTTTATTTCAGCCATTGATCAAGCCATTCGAAAAATACACGTTGCCATAAAATACCATTTTGCGGACGAAGCACCCAATGGTTCTCTTCAGGGAAATACAGGAATTTTGCCGGAACACCTTTCATAATTGCCGAATTAAAAGCAGCCATTCCCTGACCTTCAGGAACCCTGTAATCTTTTCCACCCTGAACTATGAGTATAGGAGTATCCCAGTTTTGAACAAAATTATGAGGCGAAAATGAATATGACTTCTGAGCTGCCTTATTATTTTTATCCCAGAACGGACCTCCGATATCCCAGTTTACAAACCACATTTCCTCAGTGGTTGAATACATTTGTTCAAAGTTAAAAATTCCATCATGAGCAATAAAAGCTTTAAACCTTCCATTGTGGTTTCCTGCCAGAAAATATACTGAAAAACCACCATAGCTTGCGCCAACAGCCCCAAGCCTGTTTTCATCAACATAAGGTTCTTTGGCTACAGCATCTATTGCTGAAAGCAGGTCTTTAATATTCTGGCCACCGTAATCTTTAGATATTTCTTCCAACCATTCTTTGCCAAAACCGGGAACACCACGCCGGTTTGGTGCAACCACAATATAACCATTTGCAGCCATCATCTGGAAATTCCACCTGTACGACCAAAACTGACTTACTGTCCCCTGTGGACCTCCCTGGTTATAAAGCAAAGCAGGATAGGTTTTTGTTGAATCAAAATGTGGAGGATAAATAACCCAGGTTAACATATCTTTATTGTCGGTAGTTTTGATCCAGCGTTTTTCAACTTTTCCCATGGTAAGCTGATTCATAATGTTATCGTTTACATGTGTCAGCTGTTCTTCTTCACCTGTGAATATATCAACAATATATAGTTCAGCAGGTTGCGACATAGAAACCTTTTGAGCAATCAACTTGTCGGTAGCTCTTTCAACACTTTGGAAATCGTGAATCCCTTGTGTAACTTTAATTATTTCACCCGAAAAAACATTGGTTCTGTAAATTTCTTCAGTTCCCTTGTCGTTGGCAATAAAATAAATGCTTCGTTGTGAAGTCCGGCTCCATTTTAAAGCACTTGCATTTCCCATGATCGTATTGGTCATATTCAAATAACCGCCTTTTTCAAGATTGGCAAGAAACATATCGTTTTTATCCGATTCGAATCCATCCCGCCTCATGCTTTCCCAGGCCAGGTATTTTCCATCTGGTGAATAAACAGGATTCTTATCATAACCCTTTAAGTTTTCTGTAAAATTTTTTGTTTCACCGGTTTCAAGATTGTATATATAAATATCGGTATTGGTTGAAACAGCATAATCCATTCCTGTTTTCTTTTTGCAGGTATAGGCAATTTCTATCCCATTGGGATTCCAGTCGATTTGTTCAATGCCACCGAAAGGTTTGTCAGGTGAGTCATATTTTTCTCCCTCCATAATATCCTTCCCTTCCGATATAAAGCCATCATTATTAACCGAATAACCTGCTACAAAAATGTGGTTGTAGGTATAATCGTGCCAGGAATCCCAGTGACGGTACATGATATCATCTTCAATTCGGGCATTTGCCAAGGGAAGATCCGGATAAAGGTCGTGAACATCTTCATCAAGTTTAACGCTTTTAACATACATTATTTTATCAAGGGTTGGTGAATATTTAAATCCGGAAATCCCACCATCTATATTTGATACTTGTTTTAAATCTGATCCGTCCGGATTAATTTCCCAGATTTGAGGGCTTCCTGATTTAGTTGATATAAATCCAATCCTGGTACTGTCGCGCCATAAAATATTGAATTCATTCTCCGGTGTGTTGGTAATTTTTTTTGACTCTCCGCCATTCGAAGGAACAACATAAATATCACGTGAGCTTTTATTGCTTTCAATATCGTGATATGTTACGGTATAAACTACATTTAAACCGTCAGGCGATACCGATGATTCGCCAATCCTCCCGAAAGACCAAAGAACTTCCGGTGTCATTATGTCCGATTTCAGAATTAAAGATTCTTTTTTTGGACTTTTAGTTACCTTAACTTCTTCTTTTTTACTGCAGGAAATTGCAAATATGATCAAAACAAAAATGATATATTTTTTCATGATTAATGTTTTTGAAATTTCGGGAAGCTAAATTATAATATTCAACTTAAATTGAAAATCATTCATACAAAAAAAAAGAGGCACGCTGTCAGGTGCCTCTGCTACGGTTGGGAAACCAATCAGAATTAGTTTTCACCGTATGTATAAACTCCATCCTCCGAATAAATATTATCGCTGTAGTCAGTGGCAGTAACTGTAAAATGAACTGAGTCCTGGCCTTCAATTTTCAAAGCAGACAGGTCAAATGTGACATATGACAAAAAGGGAATATTTTCCGGATCCCCATTGCTGTTATGACGCAATTCAAGAATAACCGGTTCATTTTCAGAGGTTAATACGCCCGGTTCTTTTACGAGATTTATAAAATGAATTTTATTTTTTCCCCAGTATTTTATTTCAAATGTGAGTAGATTTCCGGAAAGCCAGGCATCTTTTACAATAATCGGATCATTTCCTATACTGTCTTCTGTTTCCGGTGTAATATCAAAAATTCCTTTCATCAGAATATCCTGAATTGAATTAATTTTGACATAGTACTGGTTGTAATCAACCGTATCAGAAATATCACCAAGAATAGTGTAGTTTACAAGAACCCGGCATGTGTCATCAAATTGTCCCAGATAAATATTTGATGCAAGTGGGAAAAGCGCATCTTCATTGTCTAATTTTATTGAATAACCCATACCTGCATTGTCATTCTCATATAAAATACCAAAACTCACCCACATATTTGTAAGTGAATACCCATCATCATCTAAATTGCAGGAAAACAATGATAAACCTATAATTATTACAATTGTTATCCGTAAAATACGTTTCATACTATTTTCTGTTTAATTGTTTTTTATAGAATTCAGATTTTATATTGAGTAAAAAGGTTGCGTTCTTTTAATAAAAAATCTGACAGGATTGTCTGATAAAACTGACATAAATTCAAAAAAAGATTTTGGCACATCAATTGATTACAAAAATCGATATATTTAAATATCTAAATATTTGAAAATTTATGAAAAATATTGAATCTTTGTTATCACTGACTGAAGAAATAAAAGAAAACCAATCGATTTGGTTGTTGTTATATAAAACAGGTTCAGATCAAAGTGAATGTGCTTATAAAAGTTTAAGTACAGCCGCAGAAAAAATGGATAATGTTGTTCTTTTAAATGCTGATGTTAACAAAGTAAGAGATATTCATCCACATTACCATATAACAAGTGTTCCTGCATTATTGCAGATCAAAAACGGTTTGTTGGTCAATACAATAAAGGGATGCCACAAGCCTGAACACTTTAAAGCTATTTTTGAGAATTCGGTTTTTATATCTTCAGCAGGAAAAGAAGAGCAGCCTGTAAAAAGGGTGACAGTTTATTCCACGCCAACATGTTCGTGGTGTATTACTTTAAAGAGGCATTTGGATATTCATGGAATCAGATACCGCGATGTTGATGTTTCAAAAGACCAGAAGGCTGCAGAGGATATGGTAAGAAGAAGTGGCCAGCAGGGAGTTCCGCAAACCGATATCAATGGTCAGATGATTGTAGGATTTGATAAAAACAGGATAAATAATTTATTGGGAATCAATTAAAAACAGATAAAATGAAAAAAGTAATTTATTTAGTAGCACTGGCTGTAATAAGTTTTTACAGTTGTGGTTCAAAGCCGGGCAATAAAACTGAAAGTAATGGCTTGACAGCGAAAACAGAAATTGTTGCCGATAATATGGCACAGGGAGGTGGTTCTGTCCATCTTACAAAAGACATGTTCCTGAAAAATGTTTGGGATTATAATAATTCGCCACAGGAATGGAAATTTAAGGGTGATAAACCTGCAATCATCGATTTTTATGCCGACTGGTGTGGCCCATGTAAAATTGCCTCACCAATACTTGAGGAAATTTCAAACGAATATGCCGGAAAAATAGATGTTTATAAAATTGATACAGAAAAAGAACGTGAACTCGCTTCTGTTTTTGGGATCAGTGGTATACCGGCTTTTTTATACATACCGGTTCAGGGCAAGCCCGTAATGATGTCTGGAATTGCACGAACAAAAGAAGAAACTAAAAATATGTTTATCGAAAATATCGGTAAATATTTATTTGCTTATCCGTTATCATACCAGTAATTATTAGCAACAGCCACAGTTAATCTTTCGAATAGCCTGTCGCCAAAGTACCTCCGGT
>JAFGGF010000294.1 GCA_016930735.1 Prolixibacteraceae bacterium | reverse complement strand
TTCATTCTGTACCTGAACCATAATAACCGTATGCTGCTGATCGGCTTTTTTCAAATGTTTCATAACCTCTGTAAATGCTTTTGCATCAGCTTCCATAGCAGCTTTTGCATGAGGAGAAGGTGAATCAACAAGCTGCCCTTCTTTTGTGCTCAGATTGGGAAATTTTTTTGAATCGTGTTTCATCCATTCCGGCATATAGTGATTACTCCCGTTTTTCCAGGTAGCAAACCATAATAACACCAGATATTTATTTCTTTCCCTGGCTTGAAGCAATAATGTATCGATAAGGGAAAAATCAAACTGCCCCGGTTGTGGTTCGATTTGTTCCCAGAAAATCGGTACTTCAAGAGTATTGGCATTTAATGATTCGATGGCATGCCAAACATGAGGCAGCATTCCGGGCCAGGCGCTGGAATTATGGGACTGGCCCCCTAAAATAAAAAACGGCTCACCTTCTACTAATAAAGTATGACGCCCATCTTTCGTGACTATTTTGGGAATTTCAGTTTTATTAACCTGGCCAAAGGTATTTATAGTGCCGGTTAAAATTATAAGACAAATTACAACTACAGATCGAAATAATTTCATAATATTTTCAGAATTTTAGTTGGATTATTCAGAGTAAAAGTATGTTATAATTGGTTTATTACCCTTTCAATTTTTTTGTTTTTAATTTTTCCCTTATATAACAGTAAGGAGTATTTAAAGACAGTTGGTTCCGATGTGGAAATTTCCACCGGTTCCCTACCCGGCCATTTGGCATTTTGCATACTTTCTTTTTCCCTTAGTATCCAGGAATTCGGGAAGCCTGGATTTTCAGGATTGCTGATAATGACGATACCGCCATTCTTCCCGTTATTTGCCATTGCCCCTGAAATATTCACAAATTGCCCCGCTTCTACCGCGTTGGTTTCAGGTTGAATTTTTCCATTTTGACCTGAAAACTGAACACCTCCGGGCAAAATAAAACGTGCAGAAAATCCACCGTACCCCTTTTCATCTTCTGAACCACCCAAGCTAAGCCCTACGACCAATGCCTGCAGGCTAAGCTCAAAATCAATCCTTCTTATATTACCTTGTTTTGGGAAAACAGTTATTTTGTTTTTTTCTTTTAAATATGGATTACTTTTTCTCCAAACATCTGATTTCCAAACAACTTCTGTTTTCAGAATACCCTGCCCATATTTATTCACAAGGAATTCTATTTCATTCACATCCTGTTTGTAATTACGTATTTCCCAGCCATCGCCAATTCGTTCACTGTTGATCAGAATCTGATGCCATGCCCAGAATATGCCTCTTTGGTGAAGATGGTCTTCAGGGAAGTCTTCTGTTAAGACTTTCCCATCAATCCCCCAAAGCGGATGGATATAATTATTCCTTGAAAATTCACCGTTCCTTGATTTTGGCTCAGTTTGGTAAAAAAGAACATTGTTGTTTCCTTCTTTTATTAAAACACCCTGATCTGTCCGTTCCATTGTTACCTGTGAGAATCCAAACAAAGCAAACAAAGAAAGCCCTATTGTAAATTTCAGCCTCATTTCAGTTTAGTTAGTATAAAATCCAAGCACAGCATGCTGCGCTGTCAATCAGATTTCCGGTTCCCATCCGGGTTCATATTCCCTACCCCAAAGTTTCATTGCTTCACGATCAAATATTTTTCCGGTTTCTGCATCAATTTCAAATCCTTTTCCAATACGGTAAGCAATATTAGCATAATGAGTCATTGCCTGGCTTATCGTTCCCTCAGCTATAGGAAGGTTTAGTTTTTCAGTGCCTCTGATCGTATTAAAGAAGTTCTGTACATGAGCCGTTGACATATCTCCTCCTCCACCAAGGGCATTTCCGGCTTCATTTGAAACAGATTTACTGCCCTCGACAAGTTTTCCGTTTCTGTTAAATCGTTTAAATCCATTTCTGTTGACAAATACAGAACCTTCACTACCATAAATAATGGTACCTCTGTCGGAACCATATGTATCGTGTCCGCTCCGGCTTTTACCATCCCACTGAATTACCAGGTTACCCGGGAAACGGAATGTAGCATCCATGGTATCATACATGGTCCACCCATCATCTTTAAAATGACGTTTTGCAGCTTCAACATACACACTTTCAGGATAATTAACCTGCAAAGCCCAACGTGCTACATCCATTTCATGAGTTGCATTATTTCCGGTTTCGGCGGTGCCATAAAGCCATTCATACCAGTGCCAGTTGTAATCCCATGTATCATGTTTGTATTCCTGCCTGGGTGCCGGCCCCTGGAATAGTTCCCAGTCGAGCCCTTCCGGAACAGGAGCTTTGGTTGCAACAGGTACTTCTCCCCTTGTATTAACATAAAATGTAAGGGCTTTATAGGGTGTGCCTATTGCACCGTCATGAATTTCCTTAATAACATGTATAGAATCGGGTGCTGACCTCTGCTGGGCTCCCATCTGAACAACTTTGTTGTATTTCTTCTGACATTTTACCACCAGTTCATTTTCCCACATATTATGGCTCACAGGTTTTTCCAGATAAACATTTTTCCCTGCTTTCATAGCCAGTATTGCCAATGGGGTATGCCAGTGGTCAGGTGTAGCAACAAAAATTGCATCCACATTTTTATCTTCCAGAACCTTTCTGAAGTCATTTTCCAGCACGGGCTTGTTGTCGATCACTTTCTGAAAAATACCGGCTGCCCTTTCGCGCTGTTTTTTCATTACATCGCACAGGTAAAGCAATTCCACATTGCTGGTTTTATCACCGATTGGATCAATATAAGCTTCCAGCCTTCTACCCAAACCTGCGATAGCCACATTTAACCTTTCGTTTGCACCTATAATACGGCTGTAACTTTTTGCCGACATCCCCATAACTGAGCTACCTACTGTAATACCTGCTGCCCCTGCCCCTATTTTTTTTATAAAATCTCTTCTGTTATCACTCATGATTTATTTTTTTAATGTTGCCAAAACTCCTTTTATATATCCCAATGATTCTGCCATACCCGGAAGGGGATCATTTTCATCTTTTTCAAATTCCAGCGCAACCGTGCCACTGTAGCCCTGTTTAATTATGGCTTTTAAAAATGCAGGAATATCAATAACTCCCCGCCCAACTTCACAGGTTGTTCCTTCAGCGCTTGCTTCAGTTACATCCTTTATATGAATATCATAGACCCGCTCAAAAAAATCTTTGACATCCATTTCAGGATCACGATTTATTCGTTTTGTATGTCCAATATCAATACAAAGCCCCATACGTTTGTCCATCTTTTTAATCAGGCTGTAAGCACTTTCAGCACTTGGATATAATTCATCACCCGGGCCATGGTTATGGATGGCAAGTTTGATATCGTAATCCTTAACTTTTCCTTCAACATATTCGAGGAATTCGTGATTTGGCACACCAATAATCATTTCCATTCCCGCTGCTTTGGCATATTCAAAGGCCTTGTCAACATCTTCCTTGCTTTTCATATAAATCACGCCTCCTCCGTAAAGAGTAATCCCTTTTTCTTTACAAAGGGCAACTGTTTTGGCTATTTCTTCTTTTGTTGAATTAAGGGCAAGATGAAAATCCTTGAATGAAATACGGTCAATATCCAGGCGTTTTGTCATTTCCAGGGCCTCTTTAACCGGAAATTTTCTTAAAGAATAGGATGCAATACCCAACTGAAATTTTATATCTGTTTTCTGAACCGGTAAAGGAATATTGCCTGCTCCCGCAACTCCCGGAATTGAAGCTGCAGCTAAACCCAACCCTGTTGCTTTTAAAAAGTTCCTTCTGTTACTCATTTTAATTAGTTTGTTTTATTTTTCGTTTATTTTTTTATTCCTAATTGATCTAAAATAAAGGCATATTCCAGGGCAGTATCTTTTATCCACTGGAACCTGCCCGATGCACCACCATGGCCAAAGTCCATATTAATATGCAAAATTAACAGGTTGTCATCGGTTTTCAGGCTACGAAGTTTAGCAACCCATTTTGTCGGTTCCCAGTATTGAACCTGGGAATCATGTAATCCCGTTGTCACAAGCAATGCAGGATAATCCTTTGCTTCAACCTGGTCGTAAGGTGAATATTCCAGAATATAGTCATAATATTCCTTGACCTTCGGATTTCCCCATTCGTCAAATTCACTGGTTGTTAACGGAATACTTTCATCGAGCATGGTGGTAACCACGTCAACAAACGGGACATTGGCAATGACACCTTTATACAATTCAGGCCTAAGGTTTACACAAGCACCCATTAACAAACCACCTGCACTACCGCCTTTTGCAAAAAGCTTTTCAGAATTCGTATAATTCTGATCGATAAGATATTGGGCACAGGTATTAAAATCGGTAAACGTATTCATTTTATTCAGGAGTTTTCCATCTTCATACCACCTTCGGCCATAAATCTGGCCTCCCCTGATGTGGGCTATTGCATAAACAAATCCACGGTCTAAAAGAGGAAGAATTGAAAGCCTGAAACCCGGATCCATGGTATATCCATACGATCCGTATCCATAAATCAAAGCCGGGTTATTTCCGTTTTGTACCAAACCTTTTTTATATACAAGTGAAATCGGTATTTTTTCTCCATCATCAGCAGTGGCATAGATCCGTTTGGTTTCGTAATTATTTTTATCAAATCCACCCAGTACTTCTTCCTGTTTTAAAAGTTCTCTTTCTTTGGTTTTCAGGTTATAATCAAAAATACTGTTAGGAGTTGTCAAAGAGGAATAACTGAACCTGAGTACATCAGAGTCAATTTCCAGGTTTGTATCAAAATGGACGCTGTAAACTTCTTCATCAAAATCGATATAATAATCTTTTGAGTCATCCCATGTCATTACATGGAAACCGCTAATTCCTTCTTTTCTCTCAGAAACTACCAGGTAATCAGCGAAAATCTCAAAGCCTGAAAAATAAACATCTTCCCGGTGCGGGATAACTTCCACCCAGTTTTCAACTTCTGTTTTGTTTACCGGGGTTTTCATTAACCTGAAATTTTCAGCATCGAGGTTGGTTCTGATGTAAAAATCATTGCCAAAATGGTCGACAGAATATTCCAGTTCGCGGGTACGCGGCTGAATGACTTTAAATTCTCCGTCAGGATTGTTGGCATCCAAAAAACGGAACTCAGAAGTAAGTGTACTTTCAGAGCCGATCATTAAATATTTTTTCGATTTGGTTTTAAAAATGTACACCGAGAATGTTTCATCGTCTTCGAAAAATACTTCCTCATCCTCAGATGATGATGTCCCCAACGTGTGTTTCATGATTCGCTCAGAACGAAGGGTTTCATCATTCTTCAGCACATAAAAAACGGTTTTATTATCGTTTGCCCATATTACTCCACCGGTAGTAAGTGGAATCTGGTCATCAAGTAACTCACCTGTCTCAAGGTTCTTAAAATATACCATATATTTACGCCTGCTCAATGTATCAACTCCATAAGCAAGAATTTTATTATCCTCGCTCACCGATGCTCCACCAATCTGGTAATATTCATAACCTTCTGCCAGTTTATTTACATCAAGCAAAATTTCTTCATCTGCATTAAGCGAACCTTTTTTCCTGAATAAAAGGAAATATTCGGTTTCAGGTACAGTTTTATCATAGTAATAGTAACCGTTTTCAATATATGGTACTGACTCATCTGATTGTTTAATCTTCGATTTGAGCTCCTCATATATTTTATCCTGTAAAGCCTGAGTATATGCCATAACCTTTGCCGTATATTCATTTTCGGCTTCGAGGTATGCAATAACTTCCGGGTTTTCCCTTTGATTCAGCCAATAGTAATTATCGATCCGCGTGTCTCCGTTCATGGTTAATTCCTGCGGTATTTTTTTTGCTACAGGTGCCACTATTTCCTCTTTCTGATTACAAGCTGCCAAAAATAATATGGCTGCTACAATTATAAAAACAAAACAAGACCTCATATTCCAAATTTTTAACGTTCGTCCTAAAATACAAAACTTATTGTATTAATTACGATATTTACCGTAACTGAATTAATTCATCTATGCTGAATATTATTATAATTCTGTATTTCCTAGTAATTATTTTTATTGGAATATATTCCAGGTTTCAGATTAAATCTCCTTCCGACTATTATATAGCCGGAAAAAAAGGAGGAGTTTTGCAGGTAACCGGTAGCCTTATTGCTACTATATTGGGAAGTTCAGCTATATTAGGGACACTGGAACTGAGCCGGGAAAACGGATGGGCAGCTATGTGGTTTTTGGGGTGCGCATCAATCGGATTGATTATTCTGGCTCCATTTTCAAAATATGTGCGACGCCTTGGAAATTTTACCCTGCCTGAGTTAATCGGCAGATTATACGGCAAAAAAGCAGAATTTATTTCTTCTGTGATAATACCTTTGGCATGGCTGGGAGTTATAGCTGCCCAGATTACCGGTGCAGCCATGATTTTAAACAGTATCGGTGTCAGTGGATTTACAAATTCAGCTGTTCTTGCAGGAACAGTTATTATTTTATATACCCTACTGGGAGGGCAAAAGAGTATATTAAAAACCGACCTGGTTCAGGCTGCCCTCATTTTGTGTGTTTTTATCCTGATATTCTTTCTAACCTCCATGCGTTCCGGAATTCCTGAAAATACAATTCCTGCTGCCGGTGTTTTTAATGATCATTTTACAGTTATTGACCTTATAATACTTTTTCTTACTTATTCAGCAACCTTTGTTGTCGGACCGGATATTTATTCAAGGATATTTTGTACAAAAAATGAAAAAACTGCCATAAGAAGTGTTATTATTACCGCAGTTGTTCTTATTCCTGTAGCTTTTATTCTGACATATATCGGAATAAATACACCTGAAGATTCGGTGGGAGGTATTACAGGTTTTATCAGTTACTGGCAACATCACTTGCCATTGTGGATTTCTGGATTATTAATTGCGGCACTTCTTTCTGCAGTTATGTCATCGGCTGATACAACATTGTTAACAGCCTCAATGATTATCAGTAATGTACTTTTTGGACCTCTGGAAAAAGACAAATCTTTTAAGGCTACAAAAGTGGTTGTTGTTGCCATCGGAGGATTAAGTGTGATTATATCTTTGTTTGTCGCTTCGGTTATCCAGTCACTTTTGATTGCTTTAAGTTTTTTCTCAGGAGCATTTATTATACCGGTAATTGCAGGATTACTGAGGCTAAATACAAATAAAAAAACAGTAATACCAGCCTTACTGGTAGGAGGTTTTGTGGCATTGGCAGGAAAAATTACAGGTTTGTATTTTCATGAGATGGCCGGAAATTTGATCATAATTTTTTCTTTTATACTGAACGGAATTATATTATTCGTCCCAATACGGGAAAACAGGTAAAAAGTTGTTAATAAATAACTTATTCAATTTGTGTTGGTTATTCGCACATTTCGTATTTTAGCTAGCGTTTTAATATAACTAATCCAGTTAACACATATAAGTTAACCAGAAATGGAATCAGACACCGGAAAATATAAAATCCTTTCAGTCATTGCCCACGACTTGAAAGAGCCGTTAAATGCTGTTTCCGGTATTGCCGAACTTTTACTAAGCAACTGGGATGATTTTGATGAAAATGAAAAACTGACTTTTATTGAAGATATTCATAAATCATGCGATCGTACCCGGTCGTTACTTGAGGATTTGCTTATTTGGAGCAAAGGGCATTCAAATAATTTTCTGGCAACAAAAAAGGATTTTAATATTACAAGGATTCTTGAGAAAAACCTTGAAATAGCAAATATGAATGCAGCATCCAAGGGGATCAGAATAAACTGTGATGTTGATAACGATATATTTGTCCATGCCGATGAGGATATGATCTCAACAGTAATAAGGAACCTGATAACCAATGCAATAAAATATATTGATCCTGGGTGCGAAATTAATATATCAGCGAAAATACAAAATGGTTTCTGCCGGTTTAAGATCGAAGATAATGGAATGGGTATTAAAGACCCACGTATTATAAAATTATTTAATGAGAAATCTGAGTCCAGTTCCCCGCAAATGCCCAGTTATAAAAAAAACGGGCTTGGATTAATACTATGTAAGGATTTTATTAGCCGGAATGGAGGAAATATCTGGTTCGACAGCATTCAGAGCCAGGGGACAACATTTTATTTTACAGTCCCCCTCCCGGAACTTACATTACCTCTGGGGTAATCTTTTCCAAAAACCTGCAGTGTTTTTCATCAAGTAGCGGGCTTAATTCCTGCCTTACTTTTTTATGGTAATTATTTAACCAACTGATTTCCTTTTCATCCAGTAATCCGGATTCAATTAACTGGATATCAATGGGGCATAACGACAATGTTTCAAAACCATAAAACTGCCCGTACTCCGATTCCCCTTTATTAACGCAGGCAATCATGTTTTCGGTTCTTAATCCATATTCTCCTTTGCGGTAAAAAGCAGGTTCATTTGACATCACCATTCCCGGTACTATTGAGTTTGGATTATATTCCTGCCGGATAGCCATAGGACCCTCGTGAACAGCAAGGTAGTGCCCTACTCCGTGCCCTGTACCATGGCCATAATTCATCCCGTTTTCCCAAAGTGGTTTGCGGGCAAGAATGTCAAGATGAATTCCTTTTGTACCTTCCGGGAAGATAGCCTGTGTCAGGGATATCATGCCCTTTAGTACAATTGTAAAATCAGTCTTCTGTTGTTTCGTTACAGGACCTAAAGCAACGGTACGGGTTATATCTGTTGTACCCTCCCGGTAATGCCCTCCTGAATCAAATAAAAGAATCCCCTCCGGCTCCAGTGTATTGGCATTTTCTTTTCCCACACTTAAGTGGACAATGGCACCGTGGTCGCGATAACCAACAATCGGTGTAAAACTTTCGCCCCGAAAACCTTCATTTTCAGCCCTGAATTCAGCAAGTTTTCTTCCAATATCATATTCTGTTAAAGCAATTTCCCCAATGTTATTTTGTAACCAGAAAAGAAATTTAACCAAAGCTACCCCATCTTTTTTCATAGCCGACCTGAATCCGTTTAATTCGGTTTCGTTTTTCAGTGCCTTTAATAAGCCGGGTATAGATGAACTTTCAATAATTTCATTATTAACTGCTAAAGAATTTACTATTGCCAGGTTTGTTGATACCGGATCAATAAGGACTCTCTTTGCTGAAATATCTTTTAAAAAACTGTAAAAATCAGAATATGGTTTTATATCAACACCCTCATCAACAAGCTTTTCCTTAATCTCTATCGGTAATTTCTCTTGATTAATAAATAAAATTTTGCTTTCTTCTCCCACCAGGCCAAAACCAACAAAAACCGGATTGTAATTTACATCGCTTCCTCTGAGGTTAAATGTCCAGGCCAGGTCATCCAATGCAGTAATAACCTGAAAATCTGCTCCGTGCAATTTCAATTTTTCAGAAATATCCGAAAACTTTTCATTCCGGCTACGGCCGGCATACTTCAGATCCAGTTCAAAAACCTTTTCTTCCGGAATTAAAGGGCGGTTTTCCCAGATAATATCTAACAAATCGTTGCAAAGAATAATTTTAACCGACTTATCTTCCAACCTTTTTACGAGCGCTTTATAAGTGTTATAAGGCAAACATTCAGGATTGATTCCAACTTTCTGTCCCGGATTAAGATTAGCTGCCAGCCACTCATCAACAGGAATTGCCTCAGGTACCCTTAATTTTTGCATTTTAATACCTGAACCTTTTAGCTGATCCTCAGCCTGAAGAAAATACCTGGTATCGGTCCACAAAAAAGCTTCTTCCTGAGTTATTACAACTTCTCCGAAAGAACCGGTAAATCCGGAAATAAACTCCCGTGTTTTCCATCTTGCAGGTAAATACTCGCTAACATGCGGGTCGGTCCCTGAAATGTAGTATGCATCAAGTCCTTTTTGTTTTAGAACTTCCCTAAGCCGGTTTATCCGTGTTTTTATTTCTGTCATTACTTTTAATTAATTCTTTCACGAAATATTGCATCGATTTTGCCGGCAATTCCAGAAAATCAACATTTTCAGGTTTTATAAATTCATATCCTGAAATATCATCCATCGGTTTTAATCCATCAAGTGATTCGATTTCAGCAAAAAAAGCCAGGTCGAGCGTGTAAACTGAAAAACCGGAATAAATATATTCGTTTGGAGCAGAAGCAAAATAATTTAAATCTTCGACTTTAATACCAAGCTCTTCTTTTAATTCTCTTATAAGAGCTTCCTCTGCTGATTCTCCCGGATCGACAAAACCTCCCGGAAGGTCAAGTTTCCCCAAATGAGGTTCGATTGCACGACGCGTAAAAAGCAATTCACCCTTAATATTAAATATTAATGCAGCAACTGCCGTGGAAGAATTAATAAAAAAATGAAAGCCGCATTCCCCACATTTAAAAGACCGTTCAGATTCTGTAGGAAAGTCTCCTGATCCACACCTTGGACAGAACTTTAAAACTTTTATGGGTTGAGTGCCGGGCATCCTTAAATTATCTTAATGGCTTTAAGCCAGTCGTAAAACAGGTTAGGCCAATTATCAGCAGGTATATTATTTTTCCTTATCCCGAATCCATGGCCTCCTTCCTGAAAAATATGCATTTCAGCCGGGATCCCGTACTTTTTCATTTCAAGGTAAAAACTGATTGAATTCAGCGGAATTACAGATTTATCGTTATCGGCCAAAACAAAAAAAGCCGGTGGAGTTTCCTTTGTAACAAATAATTCGTTGGAATACATTTTTGCCTTGTTCCAATCATTTGTTTCACCTATCAGGTTAATTCTCGACCCCATGTGCCCGACATCTTCCTTAAATGAAATTACCGGATATAAAAGGAGCATAAAATCGGGGCGGCAGCTATACTTTTCCGTCGGATTATCAGAAATTTTTAATCCATAATCGAAACGGGTACCAACGGTAGATGCAAGGTGCCCCCCGGCTGATGAGCCGGCAATGCCTACTTTTTCAGGATTAATTCCCCACTCACTGGCATGTTGCCTGATCAACCTCATTGCCTGCCTAGCATCCGATGAGGGAACACTGTCATGGCCATAAGGCAGGCGGTATTTGAGAACGATCCCTGCAATCCCTTTTCCCTTTAACCATTCTGCTATATCATATCCTTCATGGTCCATTGCCTCAATAACATATCCTCCACCCGGGCAAATTAAAACTGCAGCTTCGGTATTTATTGATTTCTCAGGCAGGTAAACGTACATTTCAGCTTCTGAAACATAACGGACCCTGACTCCCTCATATTTTTCTTCAGGGCGCTCCAACCCATTACTGTTTTGGGGCCCGTCCGGCCAGACTTTTAGTGAGAAATCCTGTGAATATGAAACAAAAAATGTAAAAGTAACAAGAACGGAAACAATGGATTTTTTCATGTGTTTAAAATTGTTTATTGATTAAGGTAATCCCGAGCATTCGGGAGAATTCGTCCCGACTAATGTCGGGGCTCATTTCATGATTTATTTATGATTTCATTCCTATAAAATAATCTTCTTTATTTGCAAAAAGTACATTAAAGGTAGTTAACGAACCATAAATCCTGGTTATATATTGCTGAAGATTTACTTTTTCTTCATCTGACAGAGTGCTGCTGTTAATATTTTGTTCCAATACCCGTAAGCGGTCCCTGACCATTACTATTTTATGAAAAAATACATCGATTGGTATTTCCTTGGGTTTTAATTCCGGATTTGCCGGTTTGATCTCAAGTGTTCCTCCAACCCATTTGTCCCCCAGTTCAATTTTTGGCAAAATGCCCTGGTACTTGTCAAGAATATAAATCATTACTTCTTCCAACTCCCTTAGATTGATTCCTTTTCGGGGAGCCTCACCGGTAGCAGGCTCCAAAACTGTCAGGTCGGTATTTCGTTTTGTAATCTCTATCTTTCCACCTCTTTCAAAGAAAATTTCATAAGCTGTAAGGTTGTTTTTACTAACAATTCCTTCACCATACCTGGGGTGGTCAACTCTTGTTCCAACTATTAATTCTTCCATAATTTTAATTTCTGTTTAATGAAAAGCCTGTAAAATTAGGACAGTTTTTCAAAATAATAATACAAAAAAAAGAATTCGATCACTAAAAAACTATTTTTGCAACATGTTTGGACAACTGTTTTTTAAAGGATTGATAATTGGGATGATGGTTTCCATTCCACTTGGGCCTATTGGTTTGTATATAATTCAGAAAACAGTTAACAAAAACAGATTGGCGGGAATTATTTCCGGTTTCGGGGTTTCGCTTGCCGATGCTATCTATGCAGTAATAGCAGGTTTCAGCCTTACTTATATTTTAAATTTTATCCGAAGCCATGAATTATTTTTTCAGGTCTTGGGTGCTGTGATCCTTTTATTGCTTGGAGTGCATGTCTTCAGGAAAAACCCGGTTAGTGAGGTCAGAAAATACAGAAAAAAAGGGAGTAACTATTTTCAGGATTTTCTTTTCACATTCCTTATTACCATATCAAATCCTGGTGCAGTATTTATTTTTCTTGCGGTTTTAACCGGCTCCAAAGTAGTACTTCATATTTCAAGGCCTTACGAAGCCTTTTTTATAATTGCCGGTGTTTTTACAGGAGGAAGTTTATGGTGGATCATACTTGTATATATTGTTGGAATTTTCAGGCACAGGTTCAATCTCAGGTTGTTATGGTGGTTTAATAAAATTGCAGGTGTAGTTATTATTTTGATCGTTATAATTGCATCTGTTTATTTTCTGGTAACAGGAAAAATATTTTAAATTACGGCAGAAATAATATATTTGGTTTTGAAAAAATAATCAGTGAATCAATCAATTTAACTTAAAATAACATCTAAAACCTAAACTATGAAAAACTTACGACTCGTTTTATTAAGTGTTCTATTTACATTAATCGGAATTTCTTTAAATGCCCAGGTAAAAATTTCTTTGGATAATAAACATTCAAGCCAAAAAATAAGCAAACACATTTACGGCCACTTTTCAGAACATCTTGGGAATTGCATTTATGGTGGAATCTGGGTTGGCGAAGACTCGCCTATCCCAAACATTAACGGAATCAGAAGCGATGTTGCTGATGCACTTATCGAAGTTGGAATGCCAAGTTTACGCTGGCCCGGCGGATGTTTTGCCGATGAATACCACTGGAAAGACGGTATTGGCCCCAAATCAGAACGCCCTCCAATGATCAATACCCATTGGGGAATGGTAAGTGAAGATAACAGTTTTGGCACTCATGAATTTCTTGAATTATGTGAATTACTTGATTGTGAACCGATATTTGCAGGAAACATGGGAAGCGGAACAGTCAGGGAAATGTCGGAATGGGTTGAATATGTGAATGCAGATATAAAAAGCCCAATGACATTATTAAGGGAAAAAAACGGGCATCCTGATCCCTGGTATGTAAAATACTGGAATATCGGGAACGAAAGCTGGGGCTGCGGAGGTAATATGAGCGCAGAAGATTATTTCAATAACATGGTTCGCTATTCAACATTTCTCAGGAGTTACCCCGATAAAAGTCTGTATAAAATTATTGTCGGCCCGGGCGGCTCAGATCCAGGCTGGACTGAAAAATTATTAAAACTGGCATCTGAAAACCGGAAAATGAATATGTTTAATGCTATATCAATGCATTATTATACTGTCCCCGGTGGATGGGCAAAAAAAGGTTCGGCTACCGATTTTAGTGAAAAAGAATGGATTGTGACTATTCATAAAGCTTTGGGAATTGAAGATGAGATTGAAAAAAATATAGAAATTTTCAAAAAATATTCACCACGCCAAAAAATCGATATTGCTGTTGATGAATGGGGTTGCTGGCACGACCAGGAACCCGGGTCAAAAAACGGTTTCCTTTACCAGCAAAATACATTGCGCGATGCTATGGTTGCGGCACTTTCGCTGAATATTTTCAACAACCATTGTGATTGGATAAAAATGGCCAATATTGCCCAAACTATAAATGTCCTTCAGGCTATGATTCTTACTAATGATGAAGAAATTGTAAAAACACCTACCTATTATGTTTTTAAAATGTATAAGTTACATCAGGATGCAATCCTTATACCTACAGAATTTGAAAGCCCGGAATATAAATTTGAAGGAGAATCTGTACCTGCAATAAATATTTCAGCCTCCAAGAATGAGAAAGGGGAAGTTCATTTCACTTTGGCAAATTTCGATCCGTTAAATTCACATCAAATTGAAATCCCGGTGGGTGATGATTTGAATTTTAGCTATGGTGAAATCCTTACCGCAGAAAATATGAATGATTTTAATGACTTTGGTGAAAATGAAAAAGTCATAACAAAGGAATTTAAAAAAGCATCTGTAAATAAAGGAACCCTTTTATTTGAAATTCCTGCAAAATCAATATTAATGCTTGAAGTGAAATAATAAGAAATATCCAAACAAAAATCCAAAGGTTGTATAAAATTTAACCTTTGGATTTTTTTTCATATTCCCCGGCATATACTTAAATATCAGATAAAAATGTAAACATCCAAACCTCTTTTCCTAAACTTAAATCATTATAAGCCATTCAAAGCATTAAAATATTTTCATTTACAGATACCTGTTTTTAAAAAACTTTGTATATTTGCTTATTATTTTGAACATATGTTATTTAAAATCATTCATTTTAAAATCTAATATACTGAATTAGAGGCACTTTAATTCTTATAACAAAAGACAAAACATCAATAAATTTTTCAGAAAACTAATGAAAACGATTATTACATCAACAGGAAACCAATTGGACTCAGCATTTGACCTGCGGTTTGGCAGGGCTGCCTGGTATTGTATTTACAACCATGGTTCGAAAAAAACAGAATTTATTAAAAATGATTATTCAGAAGCAAATAGTGGTGCAGGCACGAAAGCTGCAGAATTAATGGCTGATATCGGTGCTACTCAAATCATTTCGGGTGATTTTGGGCCAAAAGCAAAAAGCCTGCTAGAACGAATGAATATTCAAATGGTTATCCCGAATGAAACAAATATCAGCATAAAGGAATTAATTGAAAAATTAGGATAAATATATAGCATTTAATATACTGGATCAGAAATAAATATAAATTAAAAGTTATGCCAGGATTTGACAGAACCGGACCAGACGGGCAAGGCCCGCTTTCCGGAAGAGGAATGGGAAAATGCCGCGGAGAAAAAACGGCTGATGAAGTTAAAACGACAGGACGCAGGCCAGGCAGGGGGCTCGGCCTGGGAAGGAAAAACAGGAACGGCCAAATGGATTCACCAGGAAGAGGCCGGAACAGGAAGCCCGGGAATAGTGGTGGAAGAAGAAACCAGGGAAGATAATTCCCAAAATTTAATATATTACTTTAAAAATCAGGCAACCAAATAGTTGCAGGGAAGTTGTATAACCAATTTTAACAAAATGACAAAAAAAATTGCCGTACCGGTAAACTCAGAAGGGAATCTCGACAGCCATTTCGGGCATTGTAAATTCTTTGTTCTTTTAAGCTGTGATAATAAAGACGTAATATCAGAAGAATATGTAACCCCACCACCTCATGAACCCGGAGTTTTGCCACGTTGGCTTGCCGGAAAAGGAGTAACCGATGTAATTGCAGGGGGTATGGGAAACCGGGCTATCCAGATATTTAACCAGGAAGGTATCAATGTATTTGTAGGGGCGCCAATTCTGCCTGCAAAAGCACTTACTTTTGGCATGCTTAACAATACTATCGTATTTAATGCAAATTATTGCGACCATTAATCTGTAAAATTCCATCCATTTAAAGAATGAGGATAGCAATAGCGAGTGGAAAAGGGGGGACGGGAAAAACAACTGTTGCTGTAAATTTATATTATTTCATAGAAAAATACCTGGGCAAAGACGTCATGCTGGTTGACTGTGACGTAGAAGAACCCAATGATGCTCTTTTTTTTAAAGATGCGGAATTAACTTTGCGAAAACAATCATACAGGAAGGTTCCGTTTATTGACACTGAAAAATGCACCTTTTGTAAAAAATGTTCTGATTGGTGTGAATTTAATGCCATTGTCATTTCCCCTGGGATCAAATTTGCTGAAATTTACTCAGACCTATGCCATTCTTGCGGAGCATGCACAGCAGCATGCAAATACAACGCAATTGCTGAATACGATGAATTGCAGGGTAGCATTACAACATTCGAAACAGGTATTGGAAAAGGATTGTTGGAAGGAAGGTTAAAAATCGGTTCAGCTATGCAGACAGGGCTGATTAAAGACCTGAAAAAAGAAATAAAAAATGCTAACCTTCATGTTATCTATGATGCCCCGCCAGGGACCAGTTGCCCTGTTGTTGAAACAATATCTGATGCAGATTATGTAATTCTGGTTACCGAACCCACACCGTTCGGATTACATGATTTAAAAATAACAGTTGATTTACTTGAGGATATGAAAATACCCTTTGGCTTGATTATCAATAAATCGGGATTAGGTAATAATGGAGTTTACAACTTTTCAAAAAGCAGGAATATTGAATTACTCGGGGAAATCCCTTTTTCAAAAGATTATGCATCAAGTTATGCAAGCGGCGATATTCTGAAAGAAATTCCTTTATCAGTTGAAAGAACTTATTTTGAAATTATCTCAAAACTAAAGTCAATTATCCGATAATGAGGGAAATAACCATTTTAAGCGGGAAAGGAGGTGCCGGGAAAACAGTTATTGCTGCCGCAATTGCCTCAATTGCTGAAAATGCTGTTTTTTGTGACTCAGATGTTGATGCGCCTGATTTACATCTGATCCTGAATCCTGAAATAAAAGAAAGCCATATTTTCGAAAGCAGTTATCTTGCCACCATCGATCCGGAAATATGTACCGGTTGTGGCTTATGTGAAGAGAATTGCCATTTTAATGCCATTCATATCAATCAAAAAAATGAATACAAAATAGATCCTTTTCAGTGCGAAGGTTGCAGGCTCTGCGAACGTATTTGCCCTGTTGGAGCTATCAATTCTGAAAAAAGGAAAAACAACTCATGGTTTATTTCTGAAACGAGGTTTGGTCCACTGGTACATGCTAAAATGGGGCCAGGCGAAGAAAATTCAGGGAAACTGGTTACCCAGGTTCGCAATAACGCAATCAACCTTGCAAAAAATAAGAATGCTGATTTTATCATTAATGATGGGCCGCCCGGAATAGGATGCCCGGTAATTGCTTCTATATCAGGCACAAATGCGGTTATTGTAATTATTGAGCCAACATTATCAGGATTGCATGACTCACAAAGGCTGATCAAACTGGTGCAAGCTTCAAATATACCCATTTATGCAGTCATTAATAAATATGATATCAACCTGGAAATAACAAACAAGGTTGAAAAATTCCTTCAGCAGGAAAAAATTCCCCTTACTGCGAAATTACCTTTTACAGTACTGGTTATCAATTCGATAAAGGACGGGAAATCAATCATTGAAACAGCGCCAAATGAGGAAATCAGCGAACAAATAAAATTAGCCTGGAATATTATAAAAAACTGAATATAATCACTTTAATATCAAACGTTTTAATACAAAAAAATAATTCAATGAAAAATTATGATGTAATAATTATTGGTAGTGGCCCTGCAGCCATTGTAACAGGAATGAGTGCAAAAAAACAATATCCGGGAAAATCAATCCTAATGCTTGCTGAAGAAGCTAAAGGGCAGGTTCCCTGCGGTATTCCATATATATTTCACGAGTTGGGGGGGCCTGAAAATAACATGATGGGTCCTAAACCATTTGTTGATGCCGGAGGAGAATTAATCATTGATCCGGCTGTTGATGTTGATGTAGAAACAAAAAATGTAACGGTAGGATCGGGTCAGGCCTTTGGATATGATAAACTTATATTTGCTACCGGCTCACACCCATTGATCCCTGATTTTATAAAAGGATATGACCTTGAAAATGTTTTCTATGTGAAAAAAAGTTACAAGTACATTACTTTCCTGTACAATGAACTTTTAAAAAAACAAAACATAGTAATTATCGGCGGTGGATTTATTGGTTCAGAAATAGCAGAACAACTAGCAAAAAACGAAAATAAGAAGGTTACACTTATTGAAGGGGAGGATAATTGCCTTTGCCGTGCTTTTTCAACTCAATTAAGTGCAATAGCAACCGACCAGTTACGTCTGTCAAATGTCGATGTAAAAACTTCTGTTTTAGTTAACGAAGTTTTAGGATCGAATGGAAAAGTGAGTGGAGTTAAACTGAAAAACGGAGAAATACTGGAAGCGGATGCTGTAATTATGTCAATCGGGTACAAGCCCAATACCGATATAGCTAAAAAAGCGGGGTTAACATTGAATAAAATGGGGGCCATTGTAGTCGACAACTATGAAAGGACTTCCACACCCGATGTTTGTGCAGTTGGAGATTGTGCACAAACAACAGGTTTTTTAACCGGAAAACTTGATAATATTATGCTTGCATCAACTGCAACTGCCGAAGCACGGGTATTGGGTTACAACCTTTTCGGGGTTAAAATCAGGAAGAATTTTATCGGGACACTGGGAGTTTTTTCAACCCGGATCAATGGTTTGGCAATGGCTGCAGCCGGATTAAATGACAAAACAGGTAAGCAATCAAATATTGATTTTATTGAAGCCGAATTCAGTGACTTTGACACCCACCCTGCAAATTTTTGTGAAACTATGCCAATAACCTGCAAATTATATGTTTCTCCTTCCAGTGGCAGCATATTGGGTGGCGAAGCCTGGGGAAGTAAAATTGCAGGTACTTTAATTAATATTATCGGAATGGCAATACAAAAAGATGTTACAGTTTATGAACTGATTTCCTATCAGTTCGGCACACATCCTTTACTAACTGCACCACCAACGAAACCGGTTATGATTAAGGCAGCCGAAGTTGCAATTGCAAAAATAAATGCCCTGCATAAAAATTAATAAAATAAAGTTTAGTTCATAGAACAACCAAGGAAAGCCGTATCAAATAAAATTATGGAAGCATTAACCGGGAAATATTATAAATTGAAACTATTATAAGTATGAATATTTTATTTGCATTTGCTCTGGGAGCGGATGGCCTGTTTGAGAAAAAACATTTTGGTGATGCCGGCAAATATTCCATTTATAAATTTGATGGTAAAAATATAGTTTGGGAAAAGGAAATAATTAATATTGCCAAAGAAACCATTCATGACGATATGCATGGTTTGAGAGAAAAAGCCGATATAATCATTTCAGAAATGCTATCTGAGGGTGTACATGTTTTGGTTTCCCGTCAATTCGGGAAGAATATTAAATTTGTAAACCAGCATTTTATACCGGTAATCATTTCCCGGAATACAATTGAAGAAGTCAAATCAATTCTGTTAAACCAAATAAACTGGATTAAAGATGAACTTATAAACCGAAATTCAGGTTATATGTTATTTAAGATCGACAAAGGTGTCTTAAAAATAAAAGTCAACTAATCTGGTTTTATGTGGATTTAACAAAAAGAATTTCAAACCATAATTTCAAATCATTTTTATGGCATGCGGCTTTCCTGGCTTTTGCCAAAAACTTTATCGATGTCGATACTGTTATACCGGCAATGTTGGTTGAATCAGGTGGAACAGCTTTGCATATTGGAATTATGACAGCGATTATGCTGGGTGGATCTACTTTTACACAATTGTTTTTTGCACCTTACCAAAGCAACAGGCCTTTCAAAAAAAGGTTCCTTTTATTTGGGATCAATACTCGGATTTTTGCATTATTCGGACTGGCTTTCTTACTGTTTCGTCTGAATTCAGGACACACAGGTAATATCATCGGGCTGGCTTTCTTTTTTATTACCCTATTTTCTCTTGCCGGTGCTTTTGCCAATATCAGTTATACCGATATTATCGGAAAATCACTTTCCCGGGATAAAAGAAAAACATTCTTTTCTTCGGTTCAGGTAATATCCGGAATTATAGTCTTAGGAGCTGCATTTATTGCTAAAAAAGTCCTGGTCATGAAAGCTTTCCCCATTAATTATGCATGGATGTTTTTTATCGGTGGAGGTTTATTGCTTATTGCCTCCGGTGGTTTCTGGAGCATTAAAGAAGTAACACCTTCTTCAATGAAAATCAGTGGATTTAAATCATTCATTGGGATTTTAAGGAATGAATTAAAAGAAAATAAAAAACTCGCTTATTTTCTTGGATTTATAAATACACAGGGTATTGCTATTTCTTTACTGCCATTTATCATCCTGTATGCAAAACAGATTTTCAACACACAAAGCACTGATACAGGTTTATTCCTTCTATTTAAAGTGTTTGGGATTGTTTTTGTCAGCATCCTGGTTTTGCTGGGAGCTAAAAAACTCAGGTACAATATTTTATTATACAGCAATGTAATGCTTTCGGTTTTGCTCGCTGTTTTTGCTTTGCTGATCCATGATCCTGCTTCTATTAGATATATTTTTATTTTAGGGGGAATAGTATATTCTTTATTTTCAATTACTATGAATGGTTTATTACTGGAAATTTCAGGCACCGAAAATCGTGCAGTTTATACCGGCTTTGCAGGTGCCGGGAATATTCTACCAGCCATTTTTCCTCTGGTTGGAGGAAGCCTCATAGGGATTTTCGGATTCAAAGCCTTTTTTATCCTGTATATTGTAATTGTATTAACCTCTGCTTTTTTTATTTTTAAAATCAACTGCAGGAAATAATCCCGTAACTACAATTTAATAAATGAATTAATAATTCAATTTATTCTTTCAATTTTATTATATCCCTGCTTTCAAACTGATCCGACAACATTTTATGAAGTTTTTTAACAAGGACACTATTTTCGGCATCTTCCGAAATATTTACTGTTTCTTTCGGGTCTTCATTCATATCATACAGCATCCGTGCAACAGGTTCATCAGAAATATTGTTATACCATTCAGTGTAAGTATTATTGCGGGTTATAACTGTTTCACCTTTTATCCACCGGGCAAAAACTGCTTCTTTCCATGGTTGGGCAGGATTATCCAGGAGCGGGGCCATACTTTTACCCTGCAGGTGAATTGGTAAAGACAAACCGGCAAGTTCGCACATTGTTGGATAAATATCAACATATTCAACCAGGGCATCTGTCCTTAAACCAGGCTTTTTACCCGGAGCTTTCAGGATCATCGGTGTGTGTAAAACCTTTTCAAAATTACAATGTTTGCACCACAATCCGTGTTCCCCCAGGTGCCACCCGTGATCACCCCAAAGGATAACGATCGTATTTTCTGCCAATCCCAGTTCATCCAGGTAATCCAATACTTTGCCAATCTGTGCATCAGTATAACTCACACATGCATAATAACCGTGTATCATTTTTAATGCTATGGTATCAGGAACCGGCCCTTCAGGAGGGATGGAATAATAAGCCCTCAATTCCCCGAAATTGTGCATACATTCATCCGGGGCACCATCAGGTTTCCGCATAAAATCAGGAAGTTTAATATCTTTTGGATCATAAAGGTCCCAGTATTTTTTCGGTGCATTAAAAGGCAAATGAGGTTTTAAGAATCCAACAGCAAGGAAAAACGGCTTTTTATTTTCTTTAAATTTTTGCAGCTGAGAAATTGCCTCATCAGCAATTTTCCCGTCAAAATAAGCATTGTCGGCCACTTCGGCACATTCATAAGGATAACCACGGGTTGTTCCTCCTTCTTCAATCTGCATATTTTCAGGGAGCCTGTAATCACGCCAGCCGCTAATATTTTCGGCACGCGGATGCCAGGTCCGGTCCCAACTCCCCCTGCCATCCTGAATATGGTGGTAAACCTTTCCGAGTGAAACCGTCGAATATCCGTTATTTTTAAAATGCATAGGAAGGCTGACCACTCCGGGGACATCCCTGTCCTGCCACGCATCAAAGTTCAGGAACCTGTGACGATTTGGCCGGATCCCCGACATAATACTTGCCCTTGAAGCTCCACAAACCGGAATGTTACAATAGGCACGCGTAAAAACAATCCCCTCCTCTCCTAACCTGTCGATATTTGGGGATTTAATGTATGAAGCACCATAGGTGCCCAGTTCGGGTCGTAAGTCATCTACTGCAATAAACAGCACATTGGGCCTATCCGGTTTCTGTGAACTGCAAGCCAGAGAAAGAATAAAAAATACAGATATAATTAAATATTTCATTATTGATTAGTTTAGTTAACCAGTCTGTCTATTTTCAATTTATACACTTTAAAGTTAAAGTTTAATAATTAACGTGATTTAAAAATCCTGAAATCATTCACCTTTATATTATTTAAAGTTTAAATAATTTAGTTTTAATTTTAAAATCTCAAATAATTTTTATTAAAAACTTGTACTTTTAAACCGTTTTAGTCGAAATAAGCAATGTCTGAAAAAATAAAAAATAAGATTATCAAGGTAGCACAGGAAACATTTAAAAAATATGGTTACCGGAAAACGACAATGGACGAAATAGCATTTGCCGCAAGTAAAGGCAAAAGTTCGTTATATTATTATTTCAGCAG